>NZ_JAEQCT010000035.1:5836-89841 GCF_020738205.1 Microcoleus sp. PH2017_24_DOB_U_A | reverse complement strand
CACAAATTGCCCAACAATTATTCTACGACCGATTTTTGACACCAATTGGTGTCATTTTTTTGAGGACTATTCCCACAAATTGCCCAACAATTATTCTACCTGTACAAAATGAGACCAATTGGTCTCATTTTTTTGACAGAGAATTAAACAAATTGCCGAACAATTATTCTACCTGGGCAAAATGAGACCAATTGGTCTCATTTTTTTGATAGAGAATTTAAAAAATTGCCACGGAATCATCAAACAGGAAAATTTGACACCCATGGGTGTCAAAAAATTGCTTATTTCTGAAACAAATTGCCCAGAAATCCTTCCAAGCCGCCTTTACCAGTACGATCGCCCTTCAGCTTAGCAAGCTGCATCAGCAACTCCCGTTCCTCAGCCGTCACCTTAGTCGGAATATCAATAGACACCGCAATCAAATGGTCGCCGCGACTGACTGGATTGCCCAACTTAGGCACTCCTTTTTTCTCCAGAGTCAGAACAGTATTCGCCTGAGTTCCCGTAGGAATCAACAATTCCGTCGGCCCATCTACAGTTTCCACTTCCAATCGGCAGCCCAAAATTGCTTGCAAATAACTAATCTTCACTTCCGAATTAACGTTAATGCCGTCCCGCTTAAATAACGGGTCTTCATTCACAGCCAAAAACACGTAAAGATCCCCCGGCGGCCCGCCCAACTTGCCAGCATCCCCTTCATTGGAAACGCGCAAACGAGTACCGTTATCTACCCCGGCTGGAATAGTGATTTTCAGCTTTTTCATCACTTCTTTCTGACCGCGGCCGCCACAAGTTTCGCACTTGTCCTCAATTACTTGCCCGGTGCCGTTGCAGGTGGGGCAAACAGAAACTTGAGTAAAGCTGCCGAAAGGCGTGCGGGTAGCGCGTCGGACTTGACCGCTGCCGGTACAAGTCGAACAGGTTTGAGGTCTGGTTCCCGGCTTGGCGCCAGTTCCGGTACAAGTTTCGCAGGTTTCTAGGTGCTTGATGCGGAGTTCTTTTTCCCCACCAAACACAGCTTCGCGAAACTCTAGCCGCAAGTCGAGGCGCAAATCATCTCCGCGCACGGGGCCACTGCGTCTGCGACCTTGCTGTTGGGCGCCCGCCCCTCCTTGAAAACCCTGAAAGAAGCTTTCAAAGATGTCAGCAAAGCTGTCGCCGAAGTCTTGGAACCCAGGCGCGCCTGCACCACTGACACCTTGTTCGCCAAAGCGATCGAAACGGGCGCGGGTTTCCGGTTCCGATAGTACCTCGTAGGCACGGTTAATTTCTTTAAACCGCTCCTCAGCTCCAGATTCTTTGTTGACATCTGGATGGTACTTGCGAGCTAGGCGGCGGTAAGCACGCTTAATTTCCTCTTTGTCTGCACTGCGAGAAACGCCTAATATTTCATAGTAATCACCGGCCATAAAGCTGCTTGCCTGGAGGTAAATAACAAAAAGTGTACGAAAAATAAACGGGCGACCTTTCCTGAAATTACCAATTAAAAATTAAAAATTCTCATTGTTAATTGTTAATTTTTAATTTTTAGCTTTTCAGTTCTAAAGGAAAGGATTCATATCATCAACTTCAGGTTCGGGAACCTTCGGTTTTGGTTCCGGTTGTGGTTCCGGCTGTCGCTTGGACTGTCGTTCCGGTTTTGGTTCCGGTTGTGGTTCCGGCTGTCGCTTGGACTGTCGTTCCGGTTTTGGTTCCGGTTTGGGTTCCGGTTGTGGCGGAGCTTGTGGCGGAGCTTGGGGCGCCACCAGCAGCTCTTCTGTCAGGAAAAGGCTGTCGTCGGTAGCTGCAACCTCTTCTAGTTCTGACATCATCTCGCTTTCAACCTCTGGCGAGGAGTGGGCTACCCCGCTGCGGGCTTGCTCGTAGACTGCTGTCCCGAGGGAGTATAGCAGTTGCTTGAAAGCTTCGATTTGCTCGGTGAGTTCCTCAACATTGATGTCGGGGTTAGCCATCGCGGCCTTCAAAGCTGTTGCTGCTGATTCGGCTGCGACTTTGAGGTCGTCGCTGAGCAATTGCGCGTTGGTTTTCAAAGTGACACCACAATTATAGACCAGGGTGTCGGCTTGATTTTTGAGTTCGACTACTTGAGCGCGCTTGATGTCCTCGTCGGCGTAAAGTTCGGCTTCTTGCCGCATCCGCTCGACTTCGGTTTCGCTCAAGCCTCCTGTATTGGAAATTTGGATGCTTTGTTCTTTGCCGGTTCCCTTGTCTTCAGCGGCAACTTTGAGAATGCCGTTGGCATCGATTTCAAAGGTAACTTCGATTTGAGGTACGCCGCGGGGGGCTGCGGGAATGCCTTTGAGCAGGAATTTGCCGAGACTTTTGTTGTCTTTTACCAATGCGCGCTCGCCTTGGAGGACGTGAATTTCTACGGAGGTTTGTCCGTCAGCAGCCGTGCTGTACATTTGCGATCGACTGGTGGGGATGGTTGTATTGCGATCGATTACTTTGGTAAACACACCGCCCAAAGTTTCGAGTCCCAGGGAAAGCGGCGTCACGTCTAGCAACAGCAAATCTTTGACTTCACCGCCCAACACCCCGGCTTGAATTGCCGCACCTACGGCTACAGCTTCGTCGGGATTCACCGATTTATCGGGAGACGCGCCCCCAAAATACTTACTAATTGCCTCTTGAACTGCCGGAATTCGGGTTGAGCCTCCGACTAAAATAATCCTGTCTATATCTTTCGGGGTAAGACTTGCGTCTTTGAGGGCTTGAGTCACCGGATCGATCGTCGCCTGCACCAAATGACCCACCAGTTTTTCAAACTGAGCCTTCGAGAGATCCATTTCCAAATGCTTCGGCCCTTTAGCATCAGAGGAGATGAACGGCAAATTAATGGATGTGGATTGCGAGAGAGAGAGTTCAATTTTCGCCTTTTCCGCAGCTTCTCGGAGGCGCTGCAATGCCATTTTGTCTGTTGAGAGGTCGCTACCTTCTTGAGTTCGGAAAACTTCTACCAGCCACTGAACTATGCAGTTATCAAAGTCATCTCCTCCGAGATGGTTGTTACCTGCGGTGGCGTTGACTTCAAAAATTCCGTCTCCCAATTGCAGGATCGAAACGTCGAAAGTACCGCCGCCGAGGTCAAAGACCAAGATTTTCTGTTCGATATTTTGCTTGTCGAGCCCGTAGGAAAGGGCGGCCGCCGTCGGTTCGTTGACGATCCGCAGGACTTCTAAACCCGCGATCGTACCGGCGTCTTTAGTCGCTTGGCGCTGGGCGTCTGTAAAGTATGCCGGCACAGTAATCACGGCTTGGGTAACAGTTTGTCCCAAATAAGCTTCAGCATCTTGCTTGAGCTTTTGGAGTACCATTGCCGAGATTTCTTGGGGGGTGTGAACTTTGTTCCGAATTTGGACGTTAACGGTGTCGTCTTTGCCTTTGATGCAGGTATAGGGAGTGCGGGATCGTTCTTCTTCCGTGTCGTCCCACCTGCGCCCGATAAATCGTTTGATGCTGTAAACAGTATTTACAGCATTAGTTACAGCTTGCCGCTTGGCTAGTTGACCGACTAAGCGATCGCCCGCCTTGCCAAATCCTACGATGCTCGGAGTTGTGCGGCCGCCCTCGGAATTGGCGATCACGACGGGTTTACCGCCCTCCAATACAGCTACGCAACTGTTGGTCGTGCCTAAGTCAATTCCAATAATTTTTCCCATAGCGCCTCATAAAACTTTGTGGGATGTTTGGAAACTTCCAACTACAAGTTGGGGTATAAAAAACGACTAAGCTTGTTTTAACAAGCATCACTGACTGGATTTGTAGGAAACAAACTTGATATTTTAATGCAAGATCGCAGACTCATTAAAACATTGTTCAGAATTTGTTGAGAAAGCGCTGACCTGCTTTTAGTCCTGAATTAAGAAGTTGGTGAGTTTGCCACCTTCGTGCCCCCGAATTCTCTTCGGGGGTCCGTGCAGGGCGAGGAATGCAGTAGCTTTTGTCCGATTAACTTTCCGAACTATCGGGATTTTCATCTGAGGCTACCACAGATATCCCAGGCGCTGCAACTTTCACTTTGGCGTGGCGCAAGACACGATCGCCCAGAATGTAGCCGCGTTCTAGTTCTTGGATGATTGTTCCTTCCTCGTGTTCGTCTGTGGGCTCGCTGAGGAGAGCTTCGTGGAGGTTGGGGTCAAACTGTTCGCCTTCAGGGCGCATCGGAGAAACCCCAATTTGCTTGAGACCATCTACCATTTGCTTGTAAACGCTTTGGTAGCTTTTGTGAATGTTCATTTCGCCGTCGTTTTGCGGCTTAATGTGCGATCGAGCGCGCTCGAAATTGTCGATTACCGGCAACAGGGGCTTGATCGTGAGACACCTTGCCTGTAAATCTAACTCTTCTTTTTCCTTTTGGGTGCGCCTGCGGAAGTTTTCAAAATCTGCTGCTAGGCGGAGATTTTGATTTTTTAGGTCTTCTAGTTGAGCTGATGTGGCTTGCAACTGAGTTTTTAAAGCCTCTTTTTCATCTCTTATCGAAGCGAGTTCCCTCTTCCATGATTCAGCCGCGTCTGCTGTCGGGCTGTTGGTGGAATTGCCGGTGACAGGATCTCCGGATGCGTTTGCTCCCTTGCGATCGCCCTCGGCGCTTTGATAAGCTTGAGCAAGTTCGAGTTCCCAATCGGCTGCTTCGTTAGAGTTTGCTGGTGCCGGCGGAGTTTCGCTTGCCATTGGTGAACCCTCTGGGGTTTCCCCAGTTGAGTTAGGATCTAGATCTTGCTGTTTTTCCTCGTCAATCATAAAAGCTGCGCGACAGAACCCTATCAATTCTAGCAGATACACTTAACACGGTAAATGTACAGAACTATAATTTACTGTGTATGGCACTATCTGATTCATAGGAAAGCTCCGGTCTCTGTGCAGGAATCTCTCAAAGCTTGCAATATTTTATGGAAATGACATCTCGATCTCTAGTTCTAGTAAGACCGTCATTGGAGCTAACACAAGGTTTCTTGTATCGCAATTTGGGAATAACACCCTCGCATTGATAGCAAGTTTAGAAGGATATTAAGCAGTTAGATTTCCTGAAAATAATTGAGCTGTTGATGGCTGATACTTCAATATTTGCGGCAAAATACAGTTAATTAAAGTTAATTTATATGGCTGTTTTATTCGCAGATAGAGGCTTGTATTTTACAATTGAGTGCGTTTAAAAACAGGGAGGTGTCCTCGATTATTGGGGAGTAAAATGAGAAACATTAGCTGGTATTGGGTACCGGCCACTCGGTAGATACGATTGATCTCTAATTTGCCAATAGGCAAAATTGATGAACTGTCAACCTTTCCTCACAAAGGTTAGGACACCAGAGAGAATTAGATGAATATTGGCAGGGAAAAAACTAGATCTGCTCAAAATCTGGGCGATCGAACTCCGGTCGGGCGATCGCCCGCAACCCGATCGCAGATAATTAATCAAAATATATCTCACTAGACCGATCGATGGCTTTCGTCAAAGCTATCATCATCAAAGCTCGCACAGCCGATCTTTAAGGTAGTACAGAGAACCGCGCTACCACGGGCGCTGTAATTTGACCAAACAATTTGCGAATATACAATGATCGTGGAAAGGCGACAGACCTCAGGATCAATCCCCAAGTGATGTGCGATGAGGCTATAACGAGAGTATCTCGCAGGTCGATCGGGTCAGTAAGCAACTTAGCACTCAACAAACAAAATTTGATTGCAAGCATCGACCAATCCCTCCAACGTCTCATCAATTTGTGGACGAAAATGAGAGGAGACTACGAGCTTACACTTGACATATAGGGATAGAGCACAAATATGATAGCTCATCCACAAGCAAAAGATACGGGGGTTTTAACCCCGCGTTGGTTTTCCTCTCAGCACTTTCTGTGACTGAGTTTCCCACAAGAATGAGTGTTTTTTATGACTAACACATCCCAGGGGTCTCCTCGCACATCGATAGTTGCTATCAGCGTTTTGCCTCCGGCTCTCAACAAGATGATTCAGTCGGGTTACGTCAACGGCGACCAAGTGAAACAAGCTCAACTTGAAAGCCGGAAGTCGGGTAAGCGGTTGACGGAGGTATTAGAAGCACTTACCGGGCAGCCGTTACCTCCTGAATTGCTGCGGCTTTACAAGAAGCAGCAGATGTTTGAACGGAAGATTGTCTACGGGGTTGAAGCGTATGACCCGGAGATGAGCGAAATGTCGAACGAGCAACTCGGAATTATGCTCGATGGGTTGAAAATTTCGATCGACATTTGTCACCAAGGTCGCTTTTTACCAGTAGCGAAGACTGAAACCGAGCCTCAGGCTGTTTTAGTGGCAATGGTAGATCCCGACAACCTCAACGCCATAGAAGATTTGCGGCGGATTTTACAGCCTCACGGCTTGGCTTTGCAGCGACGGGTGATTACGCCAGACGACTACCAGGACATCACTTCGGCATATCAAGACGACCAAGTTAAGGTAGCCGCCAAAATAGCAGAAGCCGATAAGCAGAGAAAGCTGGAGTTAGGGGAGGGAGATTTTGGCGAACTCTCATTAGAAGAGGAGAGTGCTGACCAAGAAGACCTAGCTAACACCATAGACGATGCTGAGGCTGCTCCGGTAATTAAGGCTGTCAATATCATTTTGGCTAAAGCTTTGTCGGAAAAGGTGTCGGACATCCACGTAGAACCTCAAGAAGAGTTTATGCGGATACGGATGCGGAAAGATGGGGTGCTGCAAGAGTATTTCCGGTTTCCGAAACAGGTAGTGCAATCGATTACGGCTCGTTTCAAGATTATTGCCAACTTGGACATTGCCGAACGCCGACAAGCTCAAGATGGTCGTATCCGCCGGGTGTTTGAGGGACGCACGGTAGATTTCCGGGTAAATAGCTTGCCTTCCCGGTACGGCGAAAAAATCGTGCTGCGGATTTTGGACAGTTCCAGCACTCAGTTGGGTTTGGGTTTGTTGATCTCGGATCAAGAAACTCTGGCTTTGGTGCGAGAGACTGCTAGCCGTCCGTTCGGACTGATTTTGGTGACGGGGCCTACGGGTTCGGGTAAGTCAACTTCTCTGTACTCGATTCTGGCGGAACGCAACGATCCGGGGGTTAATATCAGTACGGCGGAAGACCCGATCGAATATGCTTTGCCAGGAATTACCCAATGTCAAGTAATTCGGGAAAAAGACTTGACTTTTTCCAACCTGCTGCGGGCGTTTTTGCGGCAAGATCCTGACGTGATTTTGGTGGGGGAAACGCGGGACAGGGAAACGGCAAAAACTGCTCTCGAAGCTGCTTTGACGGGACACTTAGTGCTGACTACGCTGCACACTAATGACGCGGCTGGGGCGATCGCGCGTTTGGACGAAATGGGCGTAGAACCGTTCATGGTTTCAGCCGCTCTGTTGGGCGTGTTGGCTCAGCGTCTGATGCGGCGCGTTTGCGACAAATGCTGCATTCCTTACCAGCCTACTGCGGCCGAACTCGGTCGCTACGGTCTGTCGGCTTCTCAAGAAATCGATCTGACTATTAACAAAGCCAACACCATACCAGTGGAGGAAAGGAAAGGACTCGCAGAACGCGATCAACTTTGTCGGAAGTGCAGCGGCCTAGGCTACAAAGGACGGGTAGGCGTTTACGAGTTCCTGAAAAATACTGAGCGGCTGCAAACTCTGATCACTCAAGGGGCTCCCACAGAGCAACTTAAGGAAGCAGCGGTAGAAGAAGGGATGAAAACGTTGTTGGCTTACAGCTTGCAGTTGGTGCGGGAAGGGGCGACTACCTTTGAGGAAGTCGAGCGGGTGACCTTTACTGACTCCGGGTTGGAGGCGGAACTGAAAGCCAAACGCAAGCAGGGACTTACCTGCAAAACTTGTCGGGCGGAATTGAAGCCGGAGATGCTGGATTGTCCGTACTGCTTGACGCCGCGCTTTTTGGATTGATTCATCCGTCATCCGTCATTCGTCATTAGTCATTAGTCATCCGTCATCCGTCATTAGTCATTAGTGATTAGTCAGTAGAAAAACAACTGTCAACTGTCAACTGTCAACTGTCAACTGTATCTGAGCTAAATTGGTCAATAACTATCAACTAGATTGAGAAGAGGTATCTATGGGTCTGATGATTGAAGACGTATTGGAGTCCCTGGTAGAGCAAGGGGGTTCGGACATACACATCCAAGCAGGCGCGCCTATCTTCTTCCGCGTCAGCGGGAAACTAACTCCTCAGTCGCAATACGGCGACATTCTGTCTGCTGAGGAAGTGCAGATTCTGATCTTCCAAATGCTCAACAATATGCAGCGCAAGCAGTTGGAAATGGAGTGGGAACTCGACTGCGCTTACGGGGTGAAGGGATTGGCTCGGTTCCGGGTGAATGTGTACCGGGAGCGGGGTGCTTGGGCTGCTTGTATGCGGGCTCTGGCTTCTAAGATTCCTAACGCAGATGCTTTGGGCGTGCCGCAGATTTTGCGGGATCTGACGGAAAGACCCAGGGGTATGCTGTTGGTGACGGGACAAACGGGTTCCGGGAAAACTACTACGATGGCGGCTTTGTTGGATCTGGTCAACCGGACGCGGGCTGAACACATTCTGACGGTTGAAGACCCGATCGAATATGTGTTTCCGAATGTCAAGAGTTTGTTTCACCAGCGTCAAAAGGGGGAAGATACTAAGAGCTTTGCTAATGCGCTGAAAGCAGCCCTGCGGGAAGATCCTGATGTGATTCTGGTGGGAGAAATGCGGGACTTGGAAACGATCGGTCTGGCAATTTCGGCGGCAGAAACGGGTCACATGGTGATGGGAACGCTGCACACTAATTCGGCTGCTGCTACGATCGATCGGATTTTGGACGTATTCCCGCCCATTCAACAACCCCAGGTTCGCGCCCAAGTGTCTAACTCTTTAGTCGGAATTTGCAGCCAAAATTTGGTTGTGAAAGTTGGGGGCGGCCGCTGCTGCGCTATGGAAATCATGGTGAATACTCCAGCTATGGCTAACTTGATCCGGGAGGGCAAAACTCCTATGATTTACTCCCAAATCCAAATGGGGGCAAAATTGGGCATGAGGACGATGGAAATGGCCCTCGCTGAACTTTACAAGGGCGGTAAAATCACTTGGGAATCGGCAATGGCCAAGGCTTCTAAGGCTGACGAACTCGAACGCTTGATCGGCCCGGCACCTGTTGGTACAGGCAAGGTAGGGGCTCATTAATTGAGTCAGTCAGTCCATTTTAGATTTTAGATTTTAGATTTTAGATTTAATTGCAGCGCAGTGAATCTGGGAGCTTGAATTACGATCTAAAATTGGGGGATCGACTCTCATGAGTGTTGGGGACTTGTACCTGTTTTGGGGCGAAGCAATCAGTTATTGGTCAGCAGTCCGCAGAAATGACCAATCACTAATGACTAATGACTGATTGCCAATGACTAATGACTTTTAATAATTTTCCAGAGGCAATCTATGGCTACAAATGTTATTAATCCAAAACCAAAAACAGGCTTCGATCTCAGTAGGATTCAGGAGCAATTTGAGTATAGCCTTAGCAGTCTTACTGTTAAGGATATGGCGATTTTTGCTCGTCAGTTTGCGGCTATGTTTAATGCCGGGGTGGCGATCGTGAGATGCCTTTCCGTGCTGCACGAACAGTGCTCTAATGCTAAGTTGAAACGAGCACTCAGGAGCATGAATGCTGACGTGCAAGAGGGGATAAACTTGGCAGAGGCGATGGCTAAGTTTCCTGATGTTTTTGACCAACTGTTTATCAGTATGGTGGCGGCGGGAGAGGTCGGCGGTGTGCTAGATGAAACCCTCGACCGTCTGGCGGTGATGATGGAAAAAAATCACAAGACGGAGGCTGAAATTAAATCTGCGATGTCTTATCCGAAGACTGTGTTTTTCATCGCGATTGTGATTTTTTTCGCAATGACGATTTTTTTGCTACCAACTTTCGCAAAAATCTTTAAGGATATTGGTGCAGACTTGCCTGCTTTTACGGTGTTTATGTTGGGGATTAGCGCATTTTGTACGGCTTGGCCTCCGATCCAACAACTGACAGTTATTGGGGTAATTATAGCGCTAAAATTTGCCTTTGATATGTACTACAAAACTCCAGTAGGTCACCTCCAAATCGATAGAATTGCGATGAAGTTGCCAATTTTTGGAGATTTGATTGAAAAATCGGCGGTGGCGAGGTTTTGCGTCATCTTTGGCTCGCTGACGCGATCGGGTGTGCCGATTCTTAGCTCTTTGGAAATTGTGCGAGATGTGGCGGGAAATCAGGCGATCTCAAATGCGATCGAATATGCAAGGCAGGAAATTCAAAGCGGTGGCATGATCAGTATTGCTTTGCAAGAACAAGCTGTTTTTCCCTCCTTGGCAATTCAAATGATGGCAATTGGCGAGGAGACTGGGGAACTTGACAAGATGCTGATGAAAGTTGGCGCTTTTTACGAAACCGAAGTCGAAGAAGCAGTCAAGGGACTTACCAGTATGCTAGAACCTCTGATGATTGTTGTGGTCGGTGGTATCGTAGGTTCGATTTTGCTGTCGATGTATCTGCCGATGTTCTCAGTGTTTCAGAAGCTGTAGACAATTGACAGTTGACAGTTGACAGTTGACAGTTGTTAGTTGTCAGTTGACAGTTGTCAGTTGTCCGTTGACAGTTGACTCTTGTCAGTTGGCAGTTGACAGTTGTTATTTGTTATTTAAGAGTTGTCATTAGCTTTGTTTGAGTTGTTAATAATGTTCAGTCAGTGATATGGCCTTGGCTAATCTTTGAATAACCAATGACCAATTGTTGCCAAGTAATGAATAACCAATTGCCAATTACCAATTACAAATTGCCAATTACAAATTGCCAATTACCAACGACAATTGACCAATGACTAATGACCAATGACTAATGACCAATGACTAATGACCAATGACCAACGACTAATGACTAATGACTAATTAATTGATTTAAAATGTCTGTAAAACAATCACATTACGAGGCTTTACTAGCACAGTACAGCGAATTTTCGGAAGCGATCGCCCTGCTGAAAAAATATCGGCTGTACATGGAGATGATTCCGAGTATCCGCCGCGCTAACGAAAGCTTAATTACCATTCCTTTGCCAATTGTGCGCTTGCGGGAGGGGGTTTCCTATGCGGGTAGGGGGGGGACTAGCATCTCTCCGGGACAGGCGGCTTGTTTGCCCTGCGATTTGGCGATTTTGATGTGCGATCCAGAGTGGAAAGTTAAAATTGGGGTGGAAATTTTGGTTTTTATTCACCGCCCTGGTGAAGATTTTTCGGATTTGTTGGGCCGCTGGCGGCAGTGTCAGGTTTGGTTGGATAAAACTTACGAGTGGGTGATGCCTTACCGCTACAGACATATTTTTAGCGATGAGGCTGAGGCTGTTCATCCGCTATTTGTTTTGTTTGAGGAAACTAGCGATCGCATTCAGCGCGGTTTGATGGCGGCGGGGTTGCCGTTTGTTGTGGAAAGTTTTGACTCGGGGATTGAGGAATTGGAGGATGAAGAGTTTCTCGGTAGCCCAGAATTGGGGAGTATGGGTGAGGAGAGTTATGAGTTGTAGGCGGTGGTGCGATCGCATATAGCAATCCTATTTCTTGAAGTAAACTAGATTTTGTTCAACGAACCGCAGAGGGCGCTCTGGGCGCAGAGAAAGAGAAAAGAGAGAAATTCTGTATTCATGGGAATTGCTTGATATTGGACAACCTTTGATTATCGGTCAATTGTGGACAAGTGAGAAATATATAGGACTTAGGCACGCACTCTACTGATAGCGTGTGTCCGTGGACTATACTACTATAAGTGGTTTGTGAGTAGGTAATTTGCATAAGTCTTGTCTATAAAATAAAATAGGGATACCATATATTATGTCCTCCCAAAAACGGAACGAGGTTAAGTATGAAGCGCATAGTTGAATTTCCTCTAGAAAGTGGCGACTCCATTTTTGTGGAAGTAGAAGATCCAGTCCCAATTGATGATTGCATTGGTTTGCGCGATGAAATCGTTCAAAAGGCTCAACAGACTTTCGAGTCAGCACTGGAAAAAATCAAGCCCCTAACAAATGCGATCATGACCAAGGTGCGTAGCTTGAACGAGCCAGCAGATGAAGTGGAGGTTAAGTTTGGTATAAAAATGAGTGCTGAACTTGGTGCCGTTATTGCTTCTGGCAATGCGGAAGTCAACTATGAAATTACGCTGAAGTGGCAACGGAAGTCAAACGATGACAGTAGCACTTGAACCATCGATCGTCAGGATTTACTCAAACGGTAGCAAAGTTGTTGGTGCTGGCTTCTTAGTCTCTCAAAAGCATATCTTGACCTGCGCCCACGTGGTAGCTGATGCCTTGGGACTGCCTAGAGAAACTGTCAAGATGCCGGATGCAGAAATCACTTTAGACTTCCCAATCCTGGCATCCCAACGGCTGTTCAAAGCCAGAGTAGTTTTCTGGCGACCATTCAATCGTAAGAAGTTTGAAGAAGATATTGCTGGATTAGAGTTAGAGAGTCTTCCCCCCAATGGATTTCACTGTGTGCGATTGGTGACATCTGATGACTTGTGGGGACATCCTTTCCAAGTTTTGGGTTTTCCAGAAGGTCAACCCAATGGTGTTCCAGCCTCTGGTGTGTTACGCACGCGAAATGCTAAAGGTTGGGTACAGCTTGAGGATGTGAAACAGACGGGTTATGCCTTAGAACCAGGTTTCAGTGGTGCGCCCGTGTGGGATGACGAACTACAGGGTGTAGCAGGTATGGCTGTAGCGAGGGAAACGAAACCAGAACGACTACAGGTGAAAGCTGCGTTTATGATTTCTGCTACTGAGTTGGCTAAAGCTTGGCCTAAATTGAATCAGCAGGTGATCTACCCGGAAATTTGGAGGCCTGTACATACCCAAGCTAACGATATTGTTGAATCAGGGTCTATTACTATAGATCTACAGGCACTACCAAGAACTAACTATAACTATGACTTTATAGTTGATAGTGTCAATTATAAAGAATTGGGTGATGCAAGCAGGGTTTATAGTCTAAATGTGTTTAACAAGGGCTGCGCTGATGGAGTAATTGAGAGCCGTAGTCAACATGGTGAATTAATCGAGATTCGAGGGATTAAAGGTGTAAGAATTCCAGCTCAGGTTTGGGACTTTGGGGTTCAATCAATAGAAAGATTGTGGCGGCTTTCCACGGAAGGATATGACTTTCTAGATCCAAGAAATTCATTAGGCAACTCACAGGAAACGCAAGTAAGAAATATAACAGTTCCTCCTGGTGGCATCTTGAAAATCACAAAAATAGGCGAAAATGCTCTGGTTTATAACCAAGCAACATTTTTGTCCGGCTTATGTTTTAACTCACCAAGCTTTTCTGGACTGTTAGCTCTTTGCGAAAAAATTCAAAAAAAGAACATTGGAAGCTTTGTAAAAAGTAAGATTTTTCGAGGCTTAATGAGAGAAAATCTCAGTTTGCCACTAGATGAAGCTACTAGAGTTTTTTCATCTTCAAGCTGGGTCAATAATCAAAAATTAGAAGCTCTGAAGGAAATATGTGAACTAATGAGGCAAGAGAATATAAATACTGGCAATTTCCTCGACAATACTTTAGGGAATATGCTCAGAATTACAGGTTTAGAAATGCTCAATTTTCCCTTAAACGTTACTGAGAATTTCATCAAAAATAGCAACGGATTTCTCCAGTGGCTCGATTGGGAGAGAGCGCAAATAGTAGAGGAAAGGCAAGGGGCCTTGTTTATTGAACGTTTGCCTCGTTCCAATTAGGTAAGAAGCCGAAAGTACGCCCTGCTAATCAGACTTTGCTTGCAACGAGTATCAAGCGATTGAATAACAAGATAGTCTGACTTAGCTGATAGCCCTTTTTGTTTTAAGATTGATCGGTAATGTACGCATAGAATATGAATTAAATGGGGTAAAAAAATGAGCCAGAAAGATCAAAAGCCTTCATCAAATTATAATCAGAACCCTGGACTGGAAAATGAAAATAGACAGCCAGGAAAAACTAAGACTATTATATACTTAATTATTTCGGCGTTTATTTTTGGTGCATTAATTGCATCTGGAGTTACTTTCGCACTTCTAAAAGGAGGTTATTTAACTTTAAACGACGCTACTCAACCACCTATTCCAACGCCGATTCCATCACCCACTCCGTCATTGATTCCAACGCCGACTCCATCACCCACTCCGTCATTGATTCCAGCGCCGACTCCATCACCCACTCCGTCATTGATTCCAACACCTACTTCATCACCCACTCCGTCATTGATTCAGCCTGTCCCAACTCCAACTGCGAGTTCAAAAATTAGTTCGCAACCAACTGAATCGCCTCAGTTGGGTAATGAGGTTACTGGCCAAGGAGAAAACAAAAATAACGAACTTCCTGGATATTTCCCAGATAAAGGATTTACAGCACCTCCTTCTGACCTAAGTCGCTTCAAAAAAGCTAATTTATTGCTCAAAGACATGGTAATATCCGGTGATAATTATATAAGGTTTCTAAAAGGAACAATTTTAATTCGTGGAAAGCTATATTCACCTGTATTTAGTTTAAGAGGAGACACAAATGAACAACGGATTGGTGTTCAATTAGATGGTTCCCAAAAGGGGTTACTCTTACAGTTGGGTCAACAAGATTTATCGGCGGGAGATACCAACTTAACTTATTTAGTAAGAATATCAGTTGACGGAAAATTGCTTTGGGCTGGAGAGTGTAAGTATGGGCAAAATAATCAAATTATATCTGTACCTCTAGGTGTACCTGGAGCTACAAGTTTAGTGATTGAATACTCTATCACTGAACAGGGAGGTTTTTCTTCTTATAATTCTCCTTCTCTGTATTTTACTAGGGCTGAGTTGTTGTACCAATAAAGACTGGCAATATCAGAGCTTGCATAAAACTTAATATTTATTGATGAGTCGGGAGTTAATCTGGCTATGGTTAGGTTATATGCCCAGTCATTAAAGGATCAAGGTTATTTACATAAATGCAGCTTGCTATTAAACAGGAGCTATTGAGATGAGGTTGTTAAAATATTGGCGTTTAGTTTTATTAGCTCTAGTTTTTGGGATGGCTGTAATTGTCTCAAATTGCGGCACTCCTGCAAATATTAGCAATAATTCTCCAACTGCGACAACTCCTGCGGCTGTTCCACCAGGGGCTTTAGTCTACGGTGCTGGCGGGCCGCCGGTGAATCTGGAACCGGGAAATGTTACTGATGGTAATTCGGTGATTGCGATCGACCAAATCTACAATCGCTTGACTGATTCTAAACCGGGTACTGTGGAACTCGCACCCAGTCTCGCTACTGAATGGTCGAGCTCTACAGATGGCAAAACTTGGACTTTTAAGTTGCGATCCGGGGTGAAGTTTCACGACGGGACGGATTTTGACGCGGATGCTGTTAAGTTTAATGTCGATCGCTGGTGGGATGCCAAAAATCCTCACGGGTATCGAGATTCGGGCAAAACTTATCAGATTTGGAAGAACTTTTTTGCTGGGTTTAAGGGCGATAAAGATTCCCTGGTCAAGGATGTGATCGTTGTTGATAAGTCTACGATTAGGTTTGTGTTAAATCGACCTTTTGCGGCTTTTCCTTCGGCGATTGGGTCGGGTTATTTTGGGATTGCGAGTCCGGCGGCGGTGAAGAAAGCGGGTGCTAAATACGGCACTCCGGGGTCGCTGGCGGTGGGTACTGGGCCTTTTGTGTTTAAGGAATGGATCTCGGGCGATCGCATTATTTTAGAGAAAAATCCGAATTATTGGAAAGCTGGAACGCCGAAAGTCAATCAGTTGGTAATTCGTTTTGTTGACGATCCGGCGGCTAGATTGGCTCAATTGAGGGCCGGTCAACTTGATTTTACTGTTGATTTAACGCCGGATCAATTGAAAGAAGTGCAAGCGGATGCTAATTTGGAAACTGTTTTGCGGCCTTCTTTTAATGTGGGTTATTTAGCCTTAAATCCGGGTTACGCGCCTTTGGCGAAACCGGAGGTAAGACGGGCGATCGCCCAAACAATCAACAAGCAAGCCATCGTCAAGGCTTTCTGGGGAGAACTTGGCAAATATGATTCACAATTTATCCCGCCGTCGCTGAATTGGGCGGAGTCTGACAAAGTTAAAGATTACGAATTTAACCCGCAGCAAGCTAAAGCAATGCTGGCGAAGGCCGGTTATCCAAACGGTTTTGATTTGGATTTGTGGTATATGCCCGTCAGCCGTCCCTATTTTCCCACGCCGAAGCCGATCGCTGAGGCTTTTGCTGCGGATTTAAGCGCGATCGGGATTCGGGTAAAGTTGCTGACAAAGGATTGGTCTGCTTATTTGGCCGATCGGCTAAAACCTCCGGGCTTTCAAGCTTTTATGATGGGTTGGACTGGGGATTATGGCGATCCTGACAATTTTTATTATCCTCACTTCGGGCCTGGTTCGACGGCGGATTTGGGAAATTGGAAAAATCCGAAGGTTTTGGAACTTTTGGATCGGGGGAGGGCGAGTGGGGATAAAGCAGCTAGAGGGAAAATTTATGCGGAAGTTAGCGAGATTTTGCATGGGGAGGCGGTGCGTTTGCCGATCGTACATTCGCAGCCACTTTTAGGGAAACGCAAGAATATTAAAGGTTGGATTCCAAGTCCTTTGGGTTCGGAGTCTTTTGAGGATGTGAGTAAGTCTTGAAAAATGCTGCATAGATTCAGACGTACGGTTGAAACCGCGTCTACACAAACAAAACAAGCCGGACGCCGGTTGAAGAAAATAAGGCAGAGAAAAATTTCGCAAAACACGATATCATCAGTTGCGAATTACTACTTATAAAAATGGCTAAATATATTGTTAAACGTTTGCTGGGAATATTACCAGTTCTGTTCGGAATCACGCTGCTGGTATTTGCTTTTTTGCACCTGATACCGGGAGATCCGGCGACTGTGCTTTTGGGAGAACGGGGAACTCCCGAACAGGTGGAAATATTGAAGGCTAGATTGGGCTTGAATCAGCCTTTACCTTGGCAATATTTGGCTTTTTTAAGTAGTTTGATTCGATTCGATTTAGGACATAGTATTATTAGCGGTATTCCGATTGTTGATGAAATCAGAAGTCGCTGGCCTGCTACTTTGGAACTGTCGGTGGCGGCGATGTTGGTGGCACTTATAATCGGAATTCCGGCGGGAATTTTGGCGGCTGTTCGGAAAAATAGCTGGCTGGACAATCTGACGATGAGCGGTTCTTTGATTGGCGTATCTTTACCAGTCTATTGGTTGGGATTGATGTTGATTTATTTGTTTGCTGTTTATCTGAAATGGCTGCCTCCTAGCGGGCGAATTAGTGTAGATTTGGGGTTTGGTTTTAAGCCAATTACGGGTATTTATGTTTTGGATGCTTTGCTGAGGTGGGATTTGGTGGCTTTGCGGGATGCGATCGCCCATTTAATCCTCCCAGCCTTAACTTTAGGAACAATCCCCTTGGCGATAATCGCTCGGATTACTCGTGCTGCGATGCTGGAAGTGCTGGCACAAGATTACATCCGCACGGCGCGGGCTAAGGGTTTGCCGGAATTTTGGGTGGTTTTGAGACACGCTTTGAAAAATGCGTTTTTGCCGATCGTCACAACTATAGGTTTGCAGTTCGGCACGCTTTTGGGTGGCGCGATTTTGACTGAAACAATTTTCTCGTGGCCGGGAATTGGTTCCTGGATTTACAGCGGGATTCTGACGCGGGATTACCCAATTGTGCAAGGAGGAGTAATCTTTGTGGCTGTGAGTTTTGTGCTGATCAATCTGGCGGTTGATATTTCCTATGCTTTTTTTGACCCGAGAATTCAGTACCGTTAATTAGAAGGGAAGTTCTACAGAAAATGCTTGTTTAACATCCGGCTGTAGCAGGTAGTAAATGCTAGCAATGGCAAAACCCAGAGATAGAAAATTAACTGCTGCACCTGCGCTACCCAACATTTTGGCAATTTGCGTGACGACGGCGATAACATGGATAATTAATGTTCCAGTCCAAGCCCATTTTTTTAGTTGAAGCAAACCCCATGCTAAGACTAGGGAAATAATTCCGATAATTATCGCGATTCCAGCAAAAATTGCAATGAAGCCGCCGATGACAGTGCCAACTTTTGCGCCGAATCCAACTGCGCCGAGACCGCCTAAAACGCCTGCAAATAGTAAGATGAACAAGCCGTCAAGCAGACTGAAGATGCCACTAATTAACTGTAAGATTGCCAGAACTGTAACGCTTTGAGGACGATTCATGTTGAAGCTTTTCCATTTTCAACGGATTTGCAAAATATTTTAACCTGTTGCGCGCACAGGGCACATAGATATTCACGACTTGGACAGGGTACGATCGACAAACGGGTTTATGAGAGTCAGCGTCTTCATACTGTGTAGTTACCGGGCGCGCACTGTGCGATCGCCCTACAAGACAAGCCACGACGTAGTGGAAGCCGATCGCCCACGCGGCAGATCCCGCCTCCGCAGAAAGTCAGTTGAGTGCGATCGAAGTTTGAGCTCGCCTCTTGAGACTGAAAAAACTTAACATTATTTAATAAGTTGCAAAGATTAGCTATAATTGTTTACAGGTGCTGGTTGGGGAACTTTTTTTAAATCACCCGATCGGATGAGTCTGAAAGACGATGCCGCGCATCAGAAAAAATTTTACCTTTAAGGTAATCCTGAGATTTAATTAGGTGAGTCGGTATGATCGTTAGCCCCAAAAAGGAAACTGCTCAGGTCAAGGTGGAAGATACTCAAATTGTAGACACCAAGGCCCCAGAGACTGAAATTGCAGATAAAAAACCCGCCCAAAAGCAGTCACCGAAGAAAACCGCGCGGAAGATGCCGCGGTGGGCGATCGGTTTGGTTGCAGCCGGGTTGCTAGCTGTACCGACTACCATATATATATCAAAAAGTCGATCGCAGCCGAAAGTAGATGCGATCGCAGCGATGACAGTGCCGGTGGAAGCGGAAAACCTGACGGTGCGGATCACGTCTAGCGGGACGGTACAACCCGTACAGCGCGTGAATCTCAGCCCTAAAGGCTCCGGTCGGATCGCAGAGTTATTTGTCGAACAGGGCGATCGCGTCGAAGCAGGACAAATCGTGGCCCGCATGGAAAGCCGCGATGTGGAAGCTCAACTCGCTCAAGCTAAAGCCCGCGAAGCCAGCATTCGAGCGAAACTCGCGAAAATTGAAGCCGGAAATCGATCGGAAGACATCGCCAGCGCCCGCGCGCGTTTAGAGCAAGCCCAGGCTAGTCTGGCGCAACTCCAAGCCGGCAGCCGCGTCGAAGAAGTTGCAGGAGCCAGAGCTCGCTTGGAGCAAACTCAAGCCCGCTTACAGCAACTCAAAGCCGGCAGCCGCGTGGAAGAAGTCAGCCAAGGGCGAGCTCGTTTAGCCCAAGCTCAAGCCCGTTTAGCAGACGCTCAAACTGGCAGTGTCAAACAAGAAATTGCCCAAGCACAAACGCAAATTGAATCGAGTAAAGCTCAAGCCGAACTAGCAGCTCAGCGGGTGGAACGCAACCGCCCGTTAGTCCAAGAAGGTGCTCTTGCTCAAGATAAACTGGATGAACTGATTAAGGAAAATCGCACTGCCAAAGCTAAGGTAACAGAAGCCCAAAAACGCTTGCAACAACTGCAAGAAAGTCGGGAGTCGCAAATTCAGCAACTCCAAGCTGCTGTGGAAGTCGAGCAGCAAGCATTGAAGCAGTTGCAAAACGGCACGCGATCGGAAGAAATTACCAAAGCCGAGGCAGAAGTTGCTGAAGCTAGAAGTAAATTAGCACAAACAGAAAACGGCAACCGTCCAGAAGAAATCGCCAAAGCCGAAGCAGCAGTTGCTGAAGCCAAAAGTCAATTAGCCGCCCAAGAAAACGGCGCTCGCCCGGAAGAAATAGCTTCGGCTAAAGCTGATTTAGCTGAAGCTGAAGCTCAAGTCCGCTTTCAAGAAGTGCAGTTAGAAGATACAAAAGTTCGCGCTCCTTTTGCGGGAGTTATTACCCAACGGTATGCCATCCAAGGAGCTTTTGTAACCCCAGCAACTTCGGCTTCGGAAGCGACTTCGGCAACTTCAACATCGATCGTGGCTCTCGCTAGAGATGTGGAAGTTTTGGCGAAAGTGCCCGAGGCTGATATCAGCCAAATCAAACCGGGTCAAGTGGTGGAAATAGTCGCCGATGCTTATCCCGATAAAGTGTTTAAAGGCAAGGTTAAATTGATTGCGCCCGAAGCTGTGAAAGAACGGGATGTAACGCTGTTTCAAGTGCGCGTCGCCATTGACACTGGCAAGGATTTCTTGCAGTCGGGGATGAATGTAGATTTGAGATTTGTCGGTCAAAAACTGAGCAATGCTTTGGTTGTTCCGACTGTGGCGATTGTGACGAATAAGGGTCAAACGGGTGTGCTGGTTCCCGACGAGAAACAGCAGCCGAAGTTTAAGCCTGTGACTGTTGGATCGACTATTGGTAACAAGATTCAGATTTTAGAGGGTGCTAAGGCGGGCGATCGGGTTTTTACTGAACTTCCTGCTGGTAAAAAGTTGGAGGATATTATTAAGACTCAGAAGTAGAGGAAGTTGGGCAACAAAGGTACGTTGTTGCGCTTAAGCGCTCTTTCCTAATCTTATAAAGAGCGCTGAAGTGCAACTACATACCTAAGAGTTAACTTTTTTTTAAATAAAGGTACGTTGTTCCCCTTGAGCGCTCTTTCCTAATCTTATAAAGAGCGCTGAAGCGCAACTACATACCTAAGAGTTAACTTTTTTTAAATAAAGGTACGTTGTTCCCCTTGAGCGCTCTTTCATATATCTGTAAAGTTGTTCCCCTTGAGCGCTCTTTCATATATCTGTAAAGAGCGCTGAAGCGCAACTACATACCTAAGAGTTAACTTTTTTTTAAATAAAGGTACGTTGTTGCGCTTGAGCGCTCTTTCATAGATATAAGCAAAGAGCGCTGAAGCGCAACTACATACCTAAGAGTTAACTTGATTCCGCAAACAATCTAAAATCCAAAATCTACAATCTAACAATAGACTCATGGATATTATTGAAAGCGTCAAAATGGCTGTCACAACTTTGACGGCAAATAAGTTACGCAGCAGCTTGACAATGTTAGGAATTATCATCGGTAATGCTTCCGTAATTTCGATGATTGGTATTGGCGAAGGAGCTCAAACCTATATTGCGGGACAGGTTAACTCTCTGGGTTCAAATTTGCTGTTTATCATTCCCGGAAGTCCTGATGCCCAAAGTCGCCCGGTGATTCCTCCTCAGACTTTGGTTTTGGATGATGCAGAGGCGATCGCCTCTCAAGTTCCTTCTGTCGAAGCAGTTGCACCAACTCTCAATGACAGTCAAATCGTTACTTACCGCAATAAAAACGTTTCGTCTTCGATTGTCGGAACTACTCCTGAGTTTCTGCCGGTGAGAAGCTTTGATGTTGGTCAAGGTCGTTTTTTAAACAAGCTAGATTTAGAAAGACAAGAAAATGTAGTTGCTTTAGGTTCAGAAGCTGCTGAACAATTGTTTGGCAATACTCAGCCTGTCGGTCAATATGTTCGCATCAAAAATGCAACTTTTCAAGTGATTGGCGTGATGCAGGCTAAGGGATCGAGTTTTGGTGACAATCAAGATATGAATGTTTATTTGCCGCTGACAACGATGGCTAACCGCATTGTCGGTCGCTCGTCTCCCTACGGTACTAAGGTAACATTTATTTCGGTTTCTGTGAAAGATGAAAAGTTGATGCGGGCGGCGCAATTTCAAATTGAAAATCTGCTGCGCTTGCGTCACAATATTACTAAGGAAGATGATTTTACTGTCCGAAATCAGAAGGATTTAATGAAGACTTTGGGCAGCATTACTGGTGCTTTGACTCTGATGTTGGCTTTTGTGGCGGCAATTTCGCTGTTTGTGGGCGGTATCGGGATTATGAACATTATGCTGGTTTCTGTGACTGAACGTACTAAGGAAATTGGACTGCGAAAGGCGATCGGTGCTTCTCCTCAGGATATTCTGATTCAGTTTATGATTGAGGCTGTGATTTTGTCGGCTGCTGGTGGTGCGATCGGTACTGGATTCGGTATCGGTGGTGTGTTTTTGGTGTCTGCTTTTAGTCCTCTGCAAGCTAGTGTTTCTCCAGTGGCGATCGCCCTTGCGGTTGGTGTTTCTGGTAGCATAGGCTTATTTTTTGGCATCGTACCGGCAAAACAAGCTGCTAAGTTAGACCCGATTGTGGCACTCAGAAGTGCTTAATCAGTTGACAGTTGACAGTTGACAGTTGACAGTTGACAGTTGACAGTTGACAGTTGACAGTTGACAGTTGACAGTTGACAGTTGGCAGTATTACCAATTACCAATTACCAATTACCAATTACCAATTACCAATTACCAATTACCAATTACCAATTACCAATTACCAATTACCAATTACCAATTACCAAACTATTATGAATTTTATTGAAAGTTTTAAAATGGCCGGTCAAACACTGCTAGCAAACAAAACTCGCAGCAGCTTGACGATGATTGGGATGATTGTCGGAAATGCTTCGGTAATTGCGATGATTGGGATTGGAGAGGGTGCTCAAAATTTTGTGGGCGGACAAGTTAAATCACTCGGTACAAATGTGTTGATTGTGAGAGCTGGAGTTCCTAATGCTAGCCGAAGTTCGATTAGAAATGCACCTCAAACACTGATAGTAGAAGATGGTAAGGCGATCGCATCTCAAGTCCCGTCGGTGCAAGGTGTATCTGCCGAACTCAACAGTTCAGAACTCGTTCGCTACGGTAACAAAAATGTCTCGTCTCTGATTTTTGGCACAATTCCCGAATTTCTGACTGTCAGAAACTTTGAAATGGCTAAAGGACGATTTTTGACGGAACTCGATGTTAGGCAAAACAATCAAGTTGTGATTCTTGGTTCAGAATTGGCCGAAAAACTGTTTGCTAATACCAATCCCCTCGGCGAACAAGTGCGAGTCAAAAATGTCAGCATGAAAGTAATTGGAGTATTTGCGGAGAAAGGGACATCTTTTGGTACGAATTATGATAACTCAGCCGTTGTGCCGATCGCCACAATGGCCAACCGCATTGTCGGGCGCAAGTCTCCCTACGGTTTAGCTGTCACTTCGCTGTTTATTTCGATTCAAGATGAGTCGAAAATGGATGCTGCTCAATTTCAGGTGGAAAACTTGCTGAGATTGCGGCACAAGATTACCACAGAAGATGACTTTACTGTCCGAAATCAGAAAGATTTAATGGCGACAATGGGCTCGATTTCCGGGGCGCTGACACTTATGTTAACTGCTGTGGCCAGCATTTCTTTGTTAGTCGGCGGCATTGGGATTATGAACATTATGCTGGTTTCCGTCAGCGAGCGCACTCAGGAAATTGGGCTCAGAAAGGCGATCGGGGCTTCCCAACACGATATCTTGTTTCAATTCATTATCGAAGCTGTAATTTTATCTGCGGCTGGAGGGATCGTTGGGACTTGTGTAGGAGTCGGAGGTATCTTGCTTGTAGGTAATTTCACGCCCCTGCAAGCTGGTATTTCGCCTGTGGCGATCGCCCTTGCTGTTAGTGTCTCCGGTGGCGTCGGTCTCTTCTTCGGCGTGATCCCGGCGCGTCAGGCTGCCAAACTCGACCCGATCGCAGCCTTGAGAAGTGCTTAACAAATAATTACATATATAGCATACTTAAGTATATACCTAGGCAAGTATATACATAATGTTACTCGTTGATGCTAACCACGATGTATATATGTTGAAAAATTAATAAAACCAGTCGGATGGTAAAGTTTTAGCAAAAACAATGTAGTTTAAATAAAAAATTAATCGGAAACTTTATCAAAATGAGTGAAATATTAAAGATTCAATGAAGTTTCACTCAGGGGATTTACTTACTTAAGAAAAGGCCTAATAATCTAAACTACGAGCAAACACTCATAGCATCGATCGATGGCTATGAAGGTTGGCTATTTGATGAAAATTATTAAATAAAAACAATGGCATCTCTTACCAGCAGTCCTAAATTCGACTTTCTCGAAGGAACTTCAGGCCCAGACACACTTAACGGCTTGGATGGTAACGATATAATTTATGCCAAGAGCGGAGACGACTTGCTCCTAGGCGATCGAGGTAAAGACAAAATTTGTGGCGACTCTGGTAACGATACAATTGCTGGCGGCCTAGACGACGATATGATCTGGGGCGGCAAAGGCAACGACCTGATATTTGGCGACTCAGGCAACGACACTCTCTACGGGTGCGTAGGTAGCGATACCATCAGCGGTGGTGAAGGCAATGACATATTTGCGATCGGCAAAAGCAACGGCGGCCCAACGGTAGCCACAGCAGACTACATCACTGACTTCGAGAAGGGCAAGGACAAAATTCGGTTGCTCAATGGTCTCACATTTAACGACTTAAACATCCAACAAGGCACAGACGCTAACAGCAACAGCACGGTAATTCAAGACAAACTCACAGGTGAATATTTAGCAGTATTGCAGGGAGTCAATAGCAGCACCGTCACCCCCGACAACTTCGCAACTCACCTTTCGGGAAACTGCATCAGAGAGTCGAACGGAATGATGCTAGACGCCATCCGGACAGCCGGCACCCCGCCTCCGGTAGCCTCCCGCAACATGGCAATGGTTCACGCGGCCATTTACGACGCTGTTAACTCGATTACCAAAAAATACAGCCCTTACCGCGTCAACATAGATGCACCAGCGGGGGCATCAGAAGAAGCTGCGGCTGCGGCGGCTACCTACCGCACTCTGCTTAGCCTGTACCCTGCACAAAGCATCAAATTTGATGCAGCATACGCATCGTCTTTAGCAAAAATTCCCGATGGGAAATCGAAACAAGACGGAATCGCGATCGGAGAACAGGTTGCTGAGAAAATTATCAGTTGGCGCAGTACAGACGGCGCTAACAAAGTAGTACCCTACACACCGAAAACTGACGCAGGCAATTGGCAGCCGACTCCTCCCGCCCTGGCAGCATCG
Organism: Microcoleus sp. PH2017_24_DOB_U_A; assembly: GCF_020738205.1. NCBI lineage: Bacteria > Bacillati > Cyanobacteriota > Cyanophyceae > Oscillatoriales > Microcoleaceae > Microcoleus > Microcoleus sp. PH2017_24_DOB_U_A. The sequence continues at coordinate 64,859 of NZ_JAEQCT010000035.1, read as the reverse complement.
CTGCTGCCTCAGTGGCCGGATGTGACTCCCTTTGCGATGACTAGCGGTTCGCAGTTTCGTCCGTCAGGCCCGCCCGCCCTCGATAGCGCCAAGTACGCAGAGGAGTTGAACGAGACTAAAGAAATCGGCAAAATTGACAGTCTGACGCGCACGCCCGATCAAACTGCGATCGCCAAATTCTGGGCCAACGGCGGAGGTACTTTTACTCCCCCCGGCCACTGGAACCAAATCGCCTCAGAAGCATCGGCCCTCAGCGGTACATCGTTGGAAGATAGCGCCCGCTTGTTCGCCCTGCTAAATATTGCCCAGGCCGATGCAGCTATTAACTCGTGGGATGCTAAATATAAGTACGATTTCTGGCGGCCCGTGACAGCTATTCGCCAAGCTGACACAGACAACAATCCCAACACAACAGCCGATCCTCTGTGGACACCGCTGCTGATAACTCCGCCCTTTCCTGAGTACACATCGGGCCACAGTACCTTTAGCGGTGCAGCGGAACCAGTTTTGAACTCTGTATTTGGTTCGGATTTTGGCTTTGCAGATAAGGGAGACAAGTCTGTCAACAGTCTGCGAACCTTTGACAACTTTGCCCAAGCGGCCGACGAATCGGGGATGAGTCGCATTTACGGAGGCATCCATTTCATGAGTGCTAACGTAGACGGTTTGAGCGCGGGTAGAAATGTGGGGAACTATGTTGTCCAGAATTTCTTAGTTTAGGAAAGTGGCGAGTTGATGGAAAATGGAAAATTTTCCATTTTCGATTTTCTGAATTGGGTGCATCTCTGATTTTGCAAATGTATGAAAAAATCACTGCGTACCTTACCGCTATCAGTAGTGCGTCAAGCTATTTTTTGGTCTTAGGAATGAGAATTAAATAACTTACAATTTTAATTATTGTGGGATGGGCGTCCCGCCCGTCTATAAAGGACGGGCGGGACGCCCATCCCACAAGCTTGTGTAAGGGTGCATCTCAGTTTTGCAAGAAGCATTGTTTATTGTAGTGCGAGCGTCCCCGCACAGCAAAGCTTGTACAAGCTTTGCTGTGCGGGGACAGCACTGTAAATGCAAAACTGAGATACACCCCTTGTGTAAATTATTTAATTCGCCATCCTTAGTCCTGACTATTCCAGCAGTTCCACAGTGCCGAGATATCCATCTACTCGCACTTTTTGACCGTCTCGCAGGCGAGTTGTAGCTTCAGCAATATTCATGACTGCGGGAATTTTGTACTCGCGGGCGATAATTGCTCCGTGAGACAACTGGCCGCCAACTTCGGCTACAATTGCCTTTGCTCCTAACAGCAGCGGCGCCCAACCGGCATCGGTGTAAGGCACTACGGCGATCGCATTTTCGCCTAATTCTGTAGTGACACTCCGGCAAATCTTCACAAAACCTTCGACGCAGCCGATACTTGCCGGGATTCCCTGCATGATACCAGTTGCAGATGTTGAGGAGTCGATCGACCTTTTCTGAGAATTCGGCAGCAGATTGCCGTAGACTACAGGGGGAATCGGGCGATCGCGATCGGCTAACAGGCGATCGCGCCTCAGGCTAATCGTCTCCTGAAAAGAAACACTCGCACCGCTGCGAATCCACTGCTGAATCTCCCCAAATTCCAGATAAAAAATATCTCCTGGTTCCTGAAACACCTGCATTTCCAATCCGCAAGCTTCAATTGCCAAAAAAGTCCAGCGGAGATGAGCCAACAATCGTGCGTAAATTTCACTAATTTGGCTTTTAACTATAGCTCGTTCCTGACATTTATTTAAGCGCCACTTCTGAGCAAAAGTCAAGCTTAATTTTCCAGTTGCTGCTGAATTAGCAACAGTAGGTTTTTGAGCCAAAGTTATCAGCAATTTGCGGTAAGTTTCAGACTGTTCTCGCCAAGTAGGAACAGCGATATCAGTTCCCACTTCGCTCAAATATCCGTAAATATCCAGCCACTGTTCAAAGTCTGCTTGCAAAGCCAGACTTTCAGTAAATATCTGTGCTAATTGTGCGGCTGAAACATTCTCGCCTGACTGGTAAATAGCAACTTCTCGCAATTTCTCAGCCAACTCTTGCAAAGCTCGCACCGAAGCGATTTCAGGAGCAGTATCATTAACAAGCCAATCATCATCAACGCGAAAAATTGCTTTGCGAATTGCCAGCCCGATCGGCCCCAAGATATTGTAGTAAGTAATCGGCTTCAGCCACTCCTGAATTTGCTCAGATTTATCCAACAACTCACTTAAATCTTGGTAATTGGGCATGGGGCATGGGGCATGGGGCATTGGGAATTGGGCATTGGGAATTGGGAATTGGGCATTGGGAATTAATATTCCTTCTTCATTCTTCCCTCTTCCTTCTTCCCTCTTCCTTCTTCCTTCTTCCTTCTCTGACTTCTCCAGACTTTCGATTGCTGGTAAAAAAATAGAAGTGCGATCGCCCGCAAAATCTGCATTCAGCGCCCGCTCCCGCTGCACCAGACGCCACAAACCGGGTAAAGAGGGCAAAATCTTCCCCAAAGGTGGCTTACCCATCTTCTGCCCTCTGAGCAAAAACTCCAAACCCTGCTCCGGCAATCCCATCATCCGAAAGATTTCGCCCAACAAAGTCGCGTTAAAATAGGCGTGGGAACCCAGCAAAGTCGCCGTTTCCTTGAAATTTAGATTAGCAGCGCGATCGGCCAAAACCACCCGAAAAATCTCTCCCCAAACCCCACAAGTCAGCGGCCGATTAATCGACCAAGTTAGCGGGCGAATTGCACCAGGAATCACTTCTGCGGCAATAGTTCGAGTCCAAAACGGCTGCAAATTAGTAATCGGGCGGCTTTGCAAAATCCAAACTTTTTCCCCGTCCCAACTCCACTCAATATCCTGCGGGATGCCGTGAAAAAAAGCTTCGATAGCTTGCGCTTGTTTGACTAATTCAGCTAGAAGTTTTGGGTTAACAATTGAATTAATTTCGAGTTCGTTTAAAGTTTGTTGTAAAATTTCAGGCTGGGTAAAATCAACTTCCAAATGTAACGGAGTAACTTGTCCGCCGACAACAGATTCAGCACCTCCCGGCAAAGCTTCAATAATTATCTGGGAACCGCCATCTAAAGGATTGCGGCTGAACATAACTCCCGCAATTTTTCCCTCAATATAAGGCTGAATCAAGACAGCCATTTGAGTATCCGGGAGTTGTCGCTGCTGGCGGTAAGCCACAGCTTCGGAAGTCCAATAAGACTGACGGCAGCGGTGAATGCCAGCGATTAATTCTGCTTCAGTGGAAACAGGCCCGATAGTTTCATATTGCCCAGCCGCCGAACTAATATCGCCATCTTCTCCCGCCGCCGAAGAGCGCACAATCATGCGATTTTCGATTTGCGATTTTAGATTTTCGATTAAAGAATTAGGGATTGACAAATTTTCACTGTTTTCTGAATGCCCGATGCCCGATGCCCGATGCCCGATGCCCGATGCCCGATGCCCGATGCCCGATTCATTCAATAATATCCAGCCAGAAGGAACATTAAAATTAGCGCGTTTTAGTTGAGACAATCTCGCAGCTTTATCGCCGCAAATTTTAGCATCTAACGAGTCATCGAGAGAAAACAATTGTTCCGATTTAGATAAAGCCATATCATCACCCTGACTGAGATTAATTGCAGCTAATAAAACTCCCAATCCTGCTGCTGCTAAGAATTCCGGCAAAGATTGATGCCACACCCAAACCCAGATAGGCGTGCACAGACAGCCGCAGCGGGAAGCAAAGAGTCTCGCCCGATCGCCCTTTTGCCACAACCGCCGTGCCAAACCCCACACCAGTAGCCCCCAAATGCCAGAAGAGACAGCCACCGGCGGCGAAAATACCAAAAGACCCCAAACCGCGTTAGTCACGCCTCCACCTCGGGCGATCGCATATCTGGCCGCAACCAGAGGAATTAACAGGGCGATCGCGATCGCAGGTGAATCAGGAAACCAAAATCTCCCCGCCAAAACCGGCAGAATACCCCTGGCAATTTCCGCCAACACCGCAGCAATTCCCGCCAACTTCCCCCCGTGAATAAAAGCAGCCGACACCCCCACATTCCCCGTGCCCAACCGCCTCAAATCTTTACCGCCCAGCAGCCGCACCGCCCAGCGAGTAAGCGGCAAAGCACCCAGAGCAAAACTGGCGGCTAACAGAAGTGCGATCGACAACAGCGGCATAAAGGGGATTTTTAATTTCAATCTCTAAGTATTATGGCTGCAATTCGCTCAAATTTTCAGTCTTCGGATATATTGCACGATCGCCAATAGCACATAAAATACTAGAGAAGTACAGTAAATAAGGATTTGAACCAAATGGTAGAGAACAACCTAATGATTCCGATCGCAGTTCTTGGTGTTGGATTTGTCGCTGCGGTTAGTATCGGCTCCATTGCGTGGTATAATTCCAAGCGCCCCCCGGGTTGGGAATCCAAAGAACGGCCTGATTTTGTTCCAAAAGTTGATAAAGATGATTTGATTGCAGATGTTTCTGAGTCCAAAGGTAAATAATAAAAAGTTTATTGAGACGAAGAAAAACTGAGATAGGACTTGTGAATTAATGAGAAAACTTTGTCGTTGCACCCAGAACGCTGCAATTTTAAGGGCTGGGTTTTCCATTTTTCGCACAAGTCCTGTATTTATATTGTAATGAAGAACATATTAATAAATATTCTGATATCCTGTCTGGTAGAACAACCACAAGCAAAAAAGTTTATATTAGCGAATGCGGCGTTGCTGCTGCAACGGCATGAAAGACTCAATGTGAAAAAATGAAACAAGCCAGTCAGTCAATATAGCTGAATTTTCAAGTGATTCATTTTCATACCCTAATATAAGCAAGGTCGTTTTTTTTGAAGAGCAAGAAATCGCTGTCGGTGCGGTTGAGTTCGATATAAATTGAAAGAGCCGGATCGATCGCCATCACATCGCCGTTTTTGTAGGTTGTGGAGCCGGAAGTCATCAAAAAATCGGATTTTTGTCAAAAGTATTTTCGAGAAGGTCGATCGCACGTTACAATATGTTAAGAGCCGGCACCGCCTTTTGCAGTCAGTAACTCAGCTCTAAAGAGACTGAGCTTGTAAGAAATTGCAAGCTGTGCTGACCAGACCCCTGTTACAAGGAGACGTTATTTAGGTCATGATACCGGAGAATGCGACGCTAGTTTTCCGCTCTATCGTTTGCAGTCAAACAAACTTAAAGTCACTCTCGTTAGTGCTGCAAACTTAACAAGCCTTTATAACCAGGTCGAAGCGAACATTACACGCAAGTGGAGGGACACAACAATGTCCAATTTTATTTTCGTAGTTGACACAAACAAAAAACCACTCACACCTTGCAAGTCGTCAATGGCTCGTAAGTTGCTGACGGCTGGTAAAGCGGCTATCTTCAGAAGATTCCCGTGTACCATTATCCTCAAAAAGGCAGTAACAGCAACCATTGAATCAATTACTCTCAAATTAGATCCAGGTTCCAAAACTACAGGCATTGCATTATTGCAAGGTGAAAAAGTAATTTTTGGTGCTGAATTAACTCATCGCGGTCAAACTATCAAAGCAAGTCTTGAGTCCCGTCGTTCACTGCGTCGAGGAAGGCGAAACCGTCATACTCGTTACCGCCAAGCAAGGTTTTTAAACCGTACCCGCAAAAAAGGTTGGTTGGCACCATCCTTGCAGCACCGGGTAGAAACCACCCTGACTTGGGTTGAAAAATTACGCAGGCTTGCACCTATCGGTTTAATTGTTCAAGAGCTGGTCAGATTTGACTTGCAACAATTAGAAAATCCTGAAATTTCAGCTATTGAATACCACCAAGGCGAACTACAGGGTTACGAAGTTAGGCAATATTTGCTTAACAAATGGAACCGAAAATGTGCTTACTGCGACGCCGAAAATGTACCATTGCAAGTTGAGCATATTCATCCCAAATCTCAAGGCGGAAGCAATCGAATTTCTAATCTTTGCCTTGCTTGTCAGAAATGCAACCAGAAGAAAGGTACTCAGAACATTGAACAATTCTTAGCAAAGAAACCTGACATTCTGAGTCGAATTCTTACACAATCCAAGCGCCCCCTAAAGGATGCTGCTGCGGTAAATTCGACTCGATGGACGTTATTTGGTCGCTTAAAAGAAACGGGGTTGCCTGTTTTAACTGGCTCAGGTGGACTGACCAAGTTCAATCGTAGTCGGCTGCAACTACCTAAAACTCATTGGCTTGATGCTGCTTGTGTCGGTCAAGTTGAAGCGCTAGAATTATTAACAAATAAGCCACTGCTAATCAAGGCAACTGGACACGGAACCCGTCAAATGTGTCGCACAGACAAATTTGGCTTTCCATCTCGGTACGTTCCTCGAAACAAGTTTGTTAAAGGCTTTCAAACTGGTGACATCGTAAAAGCAATCGTCATCAGTGGCAAGAAAATAGGTGAATATGTTGGTCGGGTTGCAGTTAGAACGACAGGTTCGTTCAACATCTCAGCATCAGAATTGGTGCAAGGAATTAGCCATAAATACTGCAAAATAGTTCACAAAAAAGATGGCTACAGTTACGCATATTAGGATTGACGGGGACTGAAGTCCCCCGCGTCGCTTCCCTCTCAAGGCTAAAGCCGTTGAGTTTCCCGCATCCCGTATTAATTTTTATGAATCCAGAATCAACTCTCGCCAGACTACAAGCTACACTTCCCGACGGAAAACTGCCTTCTAGCTACGGGGTATACTTCAAAAACACCCTAGTAGCCCTGTGTCACGCCCTAGAAGACCACATCTTGCAAACCAGCAGCGGGGACGATCTCGCACTCAAACCGCTGGTTTTGGTGACGTTTCAGCAGGGAAAATGGTATTTGCAAGAAGCCGATCGCTACTTCGATATTGCTAAGGCTTCTCGACAAGTTGTCATCGGTGCAGTAGCCGACAGCGGTTTCGCTACCCACAAAACCGGTCAATTAGAAAATGTATCTTTAATAGAACTTGATGAGATCGACCCCATTATCCAAGAATGGAATTTAATCATCCTGGCCCCCACATACAAAGCAATGGTGCTTTGTCGCGAACTTACGGCCCAGGAATACTTGCCAGAGGGCAAGCCAGAAGTCGATACAGAGCGAAAATTCTACGGTTTGTGGTCGTTTGACCAGTCGTTGGTGTCGGCGTCAGCAGAAATTTTTATAGAACAAACACGACATTATAATCCCTCCCTAGCCGACAGTTTGCTAGAAATTCATCACGAAATTCTTGCTACCAAAGGCCCGCCCTTGGCAGACATTAGTGGCGTAGTATCCCGCATCGTTACTTACCTGCAAAGTTCTCAGCAGCAAATGGTGGCAATTAACCGCCAAACTCGCGATTTGTGGGAATTGGAAGGTCAAGCTTTGCGCGTCAGCCGCAATTTGAACGCCAACAAACTGCAAGCTTTTCTGCGGATGGCCCAGCGCGTAGACGAACGCGACACCTCAAATCCCACAGCTTCTTTGCAGGTGGCGGCTTTGTCGGAAACTTTGGGTCAATTGTTGGATTTGCCGGCTTTGCAACTGCGAAGGCTGCGGCTGGCGGGATTGCTGTTTCGAGTCGGCTTGGTTTCGGCGCCGAATGAGGTGTTCGATCGCACTTCCGATAAATTCGACCAAGGAACTCTATCATTTTGGCGCGATCGCAGTTTCATCGGTTCCCAACTCCTCCAAGCAATGCCGGAATTAGCACCAGTCGCCGAAATTGTCAAGCACAAACTCGAAAATTGGGACGGCAGCGGCAGGCCCGAGGGTTTGCGAGGTGAAGGGATACCCGTTGCTTCGCGGATTTTGGGTTTGGTCGCTTGTTTCCAAGACTTGACTCAACCGCGGGGCGATCGTCCGGCTTTGAGTTTGACAGAAGCTTTGGAAAAGTGCCGCGAACTGTCGGGTACTCGCTTCGATCCGGCTTTGGTGGAAACTCTCGGGAATGTCGTCAGACTCGCAGATATGGGTTTGATGGAGTTACCCACCCGCCCCAGCCAACTGCCTAATATCTGGTTGGAGGATTTGGGCGATCGCACGATCGCGGCAACTCCGGCATTGTAAAATAAGTTGGGTAATTCAGTGGACAGTTGACAGTGGACAGTGGACAGTTATTGTATGGTGCGTCAGGACTACGGATTTAGTACGAATTCCGCAACCTAATTTTCTGTTTACGGTGTGTACCCTAGTAATTGACAACTGCCAACTGACAACTGCCAACTGCCAACTGCCAACTGACTTATGACTTATGACTAAAAACTAATGACTCATGACCTCGAAGCCATACGCCAAGGCAAAATTCATATATTGGCCGGCATAGATTTAGCCGGCGCAAACTTAGCGGGAGCCGATCTCGCAGGTGCCGACTTATCTCAAGCCAACTTAACAGGAGCTAATCTCACCGGTGCTAACTTGCAGCGGGCGGTGCTGCGAGCAAACCTCCGCGGCGCAGACTTGAGCGGTGCTGACTTGCGCGGGGCTGATTTTCGGAATGCTGACTTGCGCGGTGCTTCTTTTGCTAATGCTTTAGTCCGCGATGCAAGTTTTGGGGGTGCTTTTTTGACGGCGGCCTCGATCGGCAATTTGGACTTGAGCGGTGTCGATTTGCGGGGAGCCGATTTGCGGGGTGCTAATTTGGCTCGCGCCATCTTGCAGCAGGCAGATTTGAGCAATGCCAATTTGTCCGGCGCAGACTTGTCGGGAGCTGATTTAGAAGAAGCTATCCTGAATGGAGCCGTACTGCGCGGTGCTAACCTGACGGGGGCTAATTTGCTCTGTGCTGCGATCGAACATACCGTCTGGGATGGAGCTTTGCTCGATCGCGCTTGTCTCCAAGGCACGCCCCTGAGTCCTTAAATTTCCAAAATGTTACTTTCAAGGCAGACAAAAAACAACTTCTGCTTATAAAGTGAATAAGCACAAGCTATTTTAACATTTCTTAATGAGAGGCTATAATAGCGACTGTAGATCAGCAAACGAATAAATGGTAGCAGCTTTGTTTAGCGGTACATCCTTTCAAGGTCAAAGTGGCGATCGCCTTGTCAGCAAAGTAGCAGGAGCTGCGATCGCAGCCTTATTCAAACGTTCTGAAAAGGCAGAAGCCAACATCCGAGTCGAACCTGTAGCCAAACTCTTGCAGGGAAGCATCGACGGTTTCGACTTCGTTGGCAAAGGTATGTTGATGTATAACGGCCTGCGTATAGAAGTGATGGAACTCTACTTGCAAGCACTCTCCATTGATTTTGGGGCGATTTTTGCAGGTCAAGTCAAATTGCGGCAGCCTACCCAGGCAAATATGCGAGTAGTCTTAAGCCGATCGGATTTAACCACCTCATTCAATACACCTTTTGTAGTTGAAAAACTCCAAAAGCTGAAATACCAAGAGCAATCTCTGTACTTTCAAAACACTGAAGTCAGCTTCGGAACAGACAAATCAATTCGGCTTCAGTCCGAGATTACGATCGGCCAGGACAGCGAACCAGTCAAAATAGATATTACAGCTCAATTGCAAGTAGAAGACCGGCGCAAAATCCAATTTGTCAGCGTTACTTACGGCGGTGACGGGCAAGCAGTAGACTTGGCTCAAGCTATAATTGCCCACGTAAATAACTTGCTAGACTTAGACAAATTTGCTTTAGAGGGCACTCAACTGCGAGTAGACCGCTGTCGAGTTCAAAACGACGAGCTGGTTTTTTACGGCTGGGCTGGCATCGAACAGTTCCCCAAAGGCAAGCGCTAAGCCTCAGCGTGCTGAGCTTAGCCGACCAATCAGATTAGTGGGAAAAATTTTATAGCTTAACAAAACTACCCGCCCCGGCGGGTTTTGCTATTTTAGCCACAGTTTTTCAGCTATGGCGTTGCTAGCCTAAAGTCTCTCTGTATTCCGGCGTATTTCCAGAACTAATCTGTCGCGGATTTAATATGTCAGCAACTGCTGACTTAAATTATTTTGAGCGAGAATTCATAGCGCGCCATCAAGCTTAAATTTAAGTGCAACAGAACTTATACAACGCATAATATGCGGACTAATTGTTAAGTACGTTGTTACACTTCGGCGCTGTTTATATGAAAGAGCGCTGAAGCGCAACTACGTACCTGTGCAAAGTAGCTTATTCACGGAGATTCTAGATATCTGCTCAAAATCAGCACTCAGGTTGAGGCGATCGCCCAAATAGTCTTGATAAACTTAGAGTGTCTTGGAGACAGAAACCGGGTTTGAGAGACAAAATTCTCTGGTGGGGCGATCGCAAAGATGGGAGAACCCGGTAAATAAGAGTCGCAAGGACGCAAGTCCTATTACAAAATAAATAACCCATAAAGAGGAAAAATGCTTGGATTTTATTTATTTGGTCTCTACCTCGCAGTCTTGTCCGTGTTTGCCGGGCCCAGCCGCCGCAGCCCGGATAAATGGTGGGTAGAAATCATCACAGATTTTCCCTACTGTACCTACTATTTTGGCCCCTTCGACACCGACAAAGAAGCCTCCAGCCACACTCCAGGCTACATCGAAGACTTGGAAAGCGAGGGAGCCAAAAGACTTAGCATCCGCATCAAACGGTGTCATCCTTCCGATCTCACCATCTGCGAAAGTGAATTCTCAGAGGGTATTGCTGCTTAATAATTTTGATAGTTCAGACTGCCGAAACCGGGTTTTTTGACTGAAATACTCCCTCTATCGTGAGAAGTATCAGTTAAACATCTCGGTTTTTCCGCGTCAATAGTTCGTCATATCATATGTCGATACCATAACAAAAAAGGTTCGTAGTGCGGACTTCAGTCCGCAGCCAAAGAGCGGACTGAAGTCCGCGCTACGAACAAAAACGGTTTGTAGTGCGGACTTCAGTCCGCAGCCAGAGAGCGGACTGAAGTCCGCGCTACCAACAAAACTGTACAGATATCCGTTCTGTGTGACTTTTCAATTATCTAAAAAGAGAAATAGAAATCGGAAGAAGCAAGGCGAAATCTTCCGCAACGATTTCAGCAATTAAAAACTTCCTCATCGTCGGGCGTGGTTGGTATAACTCAAGCCTCAACAATAAAATTAAGCATCGTTTGATTCTAGTTCTTGCTTTGCGGATTTTTTGGTAGATGTCATTAAAACTCAGCCTCTTCTCCACCAAAATGCTGATGTTAGCCAGCATTGACTCTCAACAATTACGACCGTTAAATCAGCACTGAGGACGAGTCGATCGAGCTATTTGTCCTGCTAACTTAAGGACAGTAAAAACTACTTGACTGCGGGGACACCTACTATGTTTGGACTTTATATATTCAGTATGTACGTCGCTGCTTTCTGGATACTCACTCAACCGATTGGCGGCAGTAGAGGTCGCGAGTGGTGGGTAGAAGTTGACACAGATTCACCCAAACGCACCTATTACTTTGGTCCTTACGAAAGCAAGGATGAAGCTTCTAATAATACCAACGGCTACATCAAAGACTTGGAGAAGAAAGGAGCTAAAAAAATTAGCATTAACATCAAGCAAGGTCGCCAACCAAGTCAGCTAAGAGCTACTGATGAGTAATGCCATTTTTTCAAAATCATGCAATGCCTTCAACAGTTGATAGTTGACTCCCAGAGAGCGATCTTTACCTAGAAGTCGGAGGATTGGAGTAATGAATAGTCTGATTTTAATTTCTGCCTCAAAGGCGGGCGGGTTTTCAACCAATTCTTTCTGGTAAGTGAGCGGGTGTGGCTCCATCCTTCAATCTCTGGCATTTCAACTACAATCTAATAGCAACCCACCTTAGGAATGAGAATTAAATAACTTACAATTTTTATTGTTCTTGTGGGATGGGCGTCCCGCCCGTCCTATCTGGACGGGCGGGACGCCCATCCCACAAATAGGTGTAAATTATTTAATTCCCGATCCTTACACATTGGGTGGACTAAACAGCCCGGACGTTCATTCCGCCCAACAATTTTCTTGTCGCCAGCTTTTTTTAAAGGTATAATATAAAGTTAGGTGTAAGCTAGGTGTCACGAGTCAATTCGTAGAGTGCGCCGCCATTCTTAAATCTCTGGCATTTCACCTACAATCTAATAGCGACGCACCTTACCGATTGGGTGAACTAAACAAACCCAACATTTTTTTGTAGCAACCTTTTTTCTAAACGGTATTAGCCGATCGCACCAGTAGTTGCTTTTGATATTGAAGATTAAAGCCCCATCTGGTTTAAAGTGCTGCGGGGATTAAAAGTGCGATTAGCCTTGATTTTTTCGTAGCATTCGCGTTCTACAGCGGTTAGTTCTTTCGGTGGGACGATCGCAACTTTGACCAACAAATCCGTGCGTTCGTCTTTCTTCGGTTTCGGCCATCCCTTCCCCCGCAACCGCAAAGACTGACCGGATCGCATTCCCGCCGGAAATTTTACAGTTATCATACCTTCAGGCGCCGGCAGTTCAATAGAAGCTCCCAAAACCGCTTCATCGGGAGTTATCGGCACTTCGCAGATCAAATTCTCTCCCTCAAACTGAAAGAAAGCGTGAGGTAAAACTTCTAACTTCAGGTACAAATCTCCCTGCTGCTTCGTGTACGGGTCAATTTGACCTTTGCCTTTCACTCGAATTTTGCTGCCGGTTTTCACTCCCGCAGGAATCGAAACCTCACCAGTAGCAACTCGCTTGGAAGTTCCCCGAAATGCTTCCCCCAGAGTCAGCGAAATTGTCACCTCAGTGTCGCGAGTACCTCCGGCGCTGCGGTTCTCGTAGCCAGCGAAATCTTCAAATCCGCCAAAACCAGTAGGCCCGCCGGTGCCGGTGCGCTGGCTGCTGTAATTCCACTTGCTGCTGCGGCTGCTACTACTACCTCCACTGCTAGCTGCGCGCCCCAGCAAGGCATTAATAAATTCGTCAAAACTGCCGTACTGGCTGAAGTCAACGCCACCAAAGTCTACATTCGTAGCGCCCCCGCCCGGCCATCCGCTGGGAGTTGCCGCCGCTTGCTTCCAGTATTGGCCGTATTGGTCGTATTTTTTGCGTTTTTCTGGATCTGAAAGCACTTCGTAAGCTTCGTTTACTTCTTTAAAACGAGCTTCGGCTTCTTTGTTCCCCGGATTCATATCCGGGTGATATTTCCGGGCTAGTTTGCGAAAAGTTTTTTTTATTTCATCAGCGCTGGCGGTTTTGTTGAGTCCCAAAATAGCGTAATAGTCTTTAAAATCTGTTGCAGCCATTAAGTAATCCTCTCTTTATTAGTTATTAGTTGTTAGTTGTTAGTTGTTAGTTGTTAGTTGTTAGAAAGAATAAATCCCAAATTAGCAGGATGGCGAGTTATAGCAACCACGCCTGACGGTGAGGACGTTCTCGCGTTGCACCTCTTCCTTCTTCCTTCTTCCTTCTTCCTTCTTCCTTCTTCCTTCTTCCTTCTTCAAATTATAGGTTATCAAAGTTTTGGACTCGATCGAGTTCGGTTGTTGCTTGCGGGACATCGCAATTTCCGCACCCCGCTGCTGTTGGAGATTTTGAGGAGTGCTACGTCTTCGCGATTTTGGTGTGGCTGCGATAGCTGAGGCGAACCCGGGAAAGCTGCTGCGGTTGTGGGCGCGATCGCCCGTTGGGTTGACTGCCACTGACGATCGATCTTTTTTTTACGGTGCGCCGTGCGATGGCTACGCCCCGGCTTACGCCTACGAACTTTTCTTTCTTTAGCTTTTCGCTCAATGCAAATCCTAGCAGGTTCTCATCAGCAACTCCCGTTCAATCTGCCGCCTTAATTTTGAGAATATTTTACCATAAAGCGTACATTAATTCAACAACCCTTCTGTATATTTTTTTCTTACCCTACTGGTGCTATACTTTTTTATTTTAACAGCACATCTATAGCTTTAAGTCACAAAATATACCAGAATCTATCTGCTGTCTGTTAACTAGAACACACACTTTGAAAAAAATTAAGATAAAATGGTAGCTCAATAACTTGTTAACGTTACGAGGGTGATAACATCATGAATTATTTGCTAAGTTGGCCTTGCGGCTGCTGCGACGATTGGAAAGATAGTTCCGAAAGTTGTGTGATGCTAAGAAACGGGCAGCGCATTTGTCAGTCGTGCTACGATCGCAAATACAAGAATCAGAAGCAATCCGCCAGACGCAGGCGATCGAACATACGCGTATCACCGCAGACCGTAACAGAGACTGTTCCTTATTAATGCGCCTGAGTTTGAATGAAGCCAAATATTTCGACAGCCTTGCACCAACAGTTGCAATTAATAATGAAGTAAAAAAAATATTTTCTTCATCAGTCATCAGTCATCGGTCATTGGTTATCTGTCACTAATTTATTTATTTATCATCAGTCACTGGCTGGCAGATAACAGATTTTAACTTAAAAAACTAATGACTGACGACTAATGACTAATGACTAATAACTAAATGATAGTTCCATCAGGAATCGTGGCGTTTTTCAGAACTACGACAATGCCGCTGCGGATGTAAAAACCTTGGCTCTCGCGGTTGGCTTCTTCCACTCGGTCTTTATTAATGATTTGAACGTTCCGGCCGATGCGGGCATTTTTGTCCACAATCGCGCGACGAATTGTAGTATCTGCACCGATACCGAGGGCGACGCCACCGTGGTCTAAACTCGAATGCCGTTCCGCGTCGGGTTCGTAGAAGTCAGCACCCATAAGCAGGCTATCTTGAATCGTACATCCAGCTTCAATGCGCGCTCGAACTCCCAACACAGAATGGTCAATGCGGCACTGTTTGAGAATGCAGCCTTCAGCAATAATTGATTCCGTCACGTGAGTATCTAAAAGCTTAGTCGGCGGCAAGAAACGCGGGCGAGTATAAATCGGCGCATTTTCATCGTAGAAACTGAAAGGAGGCTTAGGCTGTTTTGTCAGCGCCAAGTTAGCATCATAAAAAGCCTCAATCGTTCCGATATCTTCCCAATAATCGTCAAACAAATAAGCTTGAACGTTGTGGTCTTTTGAAGAATTCGGAATAATCTCTTTACCAAAATCAGTTTGGTTGGGAGATTCTTTCAGGAGTTTAATCAGAACTTCTTTTTTGAAGACGTAAATCCCCATCGAAGCAATGTAAGGACTTTCCTGAGCCTGCTGCGCTGTCAGTCCCAGTTTAGTAGTATCCACCTGCATTTGTTTGAGCGCATCGCCTTTTGGCTTTTCGCTGAAAGAAATAATGCGGCCGTTGTCGTCGATTTTCATCAAACCAAAATCTGAGGCCCGCTTCTCGTCCATCGGCAAAACGGAGAGGGTGATATCGGCATTGGTTTCGCGGTGTCTATCCACAAACTTTTGGTAGTCCATGCGGTAGAGGTGGTCGCCTGACAGAATCAAGTATTCGTCAACGTCCCACTGTTCTAGCAGCGAAAGATATTGGCGAACTGCATCCGCTGTCCCTTGAAACCAGTTGGGGTTTTCCTGAGTTTGCTGGGCGGCGAGTACCTCGACAAATCCCTCGGTGAAGCCAGAAAACTGGTAAGTGCGAGAGATGTGCCGGTTGAGGGATGCCGAGTTGAATTGGGTGAGGACGTAAATTTTGACTATTTGCGAGTTGATGCAGTTGCTCACAGGAATATCGATGAGGCGATATTTACCTGCGAGGGGAACTGCGGGTTTGGCTCGCAGTTTGGTTAGGGGGTAAAGGCGGGTGCCGACACCGCCACCGAGGATGATGGCTAAGACTTTTTTCAAGGAACTTTCTCCCTAGGATCTATGAACTCTCCAAGTCCAGTGTCGGATGGTGAGGGCTTCTTGACAAGGGGGGGAGCGAGGAAGTTTTGAGTTAGGAGTTCAGTCGCTGGCGCTGAAACCGGGTTGTTTAATCCAAATACTTCGTTCAAACCCTCAACAAAACTTAAAAAACGAGGTTTATGAGAGTTGGAGTGCGTCCGGGACTGGTGTTATGAGTTTTGAGTTGTGAGTTAAAATACTCATCGATCAATCATGGATATTTAAAAAAGTTGGCAGTTTTGAGTTGAAATACCTATCAATAAATAAGGGCTGTTTAATGAAAGAATCAGGTTAGGGCTAGAATCAGTTGTCAATTTTGTGAGATAGACTGCAAATTTGTGTGATATTTTGCGATCGGTCGATCGACAAAACTCGATCGAGCGTCTATTCTCTACCAAAAGCTAGATCTCCTAGAAACATCTGCTAATGTAGCCTAAGCCGTAAAAGACAGGAAAATTGTATGCAAATCCAAACGCCGGACTGGGTTAAACACGCGGTATTCTACCAAATATTCCCCGATCGCTTCGCTAAAAGCAAACAGCCGCGCAAACGCCTGCTGCAAAACTTCATCTGGGAAGAATGGCACGAAATCCCCACCCTCCAAGGCTACAAAGGCGGCGACTTGTGGGGCGTGATGGAACAGCTAGACTACCTGCAAGACTTAGGCATTAACGCAATTTATTTCACCCCGATATTTCAGTCGGCCTGCAATCACCGCTACCACACCCACGACTACTATCAAGTCGATCCGATGTTGGGTGGCAATCCAGCGTTTAAAGAGCTTCTAGACGCTGCCCACGCTCGCAACATCAAAATCGTCCTCGACGGCGTATTCAACCACGCCAGCCGCGGCTTTTTCTTCTTTCACGATATCCTCGAAAACGGCCCCCATTCTCCTTGGGTAGATTGGTTTAAAATAGAAGGCTGGCCGCTATCTGCCTACGACGGTAATTTTCCTGCTAATTACGCAGGTTGGGATGGCAATCGAGCCTTGCCGGAATTCAATCACGACAATCCAGAAGTGCGAGAATACATCATGGAAATTGCCGAATACTGGATTAAATTCGGCATTGATGGCTGGCGGCTAGATGTTCCTTTTGAAATTAAAACTCCCGGATTTTGGCAAGAATTTCGAGAGCGAGTCAAAGCAATTAATCCCGAAGCTTACATTGTCGGCGAAGTTTGGGAAGATGCGAGAGAATGGCTAGACGGCAGTCAATTTGACGGAGTGATGAATTATCTGTTTGCGGCGCCGACTATTGCTTTTGCAGCGGGCGACCGAGTAGATTTAGCTCAAATTGAAGGTCGTTCTTACCATCCATATCCGCCGCTGTTTGCTCAAGAGTACGGCGACAAAATCCAGCACGTTTTGGAACTGTACCCGTGGCCGATACAGCTAACTCAACTTAATTTGTTGGCGAGTCACGATACAGCCCGGTTGATCTCAATTGCTGGAGGCGATAAAGCTAGCGTAG
Source organism: Microcoleus sp. PH2017_24_DOB_U_A (assembly GCF_020738205.1). Lineage (NCBI taxonomy): Bacteria > Bacillati > Cyanobacteriota > Cyanophyceae > Oscillatoriales > Microcoleaceae > Microcoleus > Microcoleus sp. PH2017_24_DOB_U_A. Next base: position 47,697 of record NZ_JAEQCT010000035.1, on the reverse strand, counting down.
AACTAGCTAATTTGCTGCTGTTAACTTTTCCTGGAGCTCCCAGCATTTACTACGGCGATGAAGTTGGTTTACCGGGTGCCCTCGATCCCGATTCTCGCCGCGGTTTTCCCTTAGAAGCTCACTGGGAACTTGAGGTTTTAGATTACCACAAGCAGTTGATAGCTTTGCGGCACAAATACGCTGCCCTCCGCACCGGAGACTACCAAATTATATTTGCTGAGGGAACGGTTTACGTTTTTGCCCGAATTTTGGGGGATGAGGAAATAGTTGTTGCTGTCAATGTAGCGACTGAAGAGGCAAATGTTAGTTTTGAAGCAGCTACTTTGAAATCTCCTCACGAGAAATTGCTGTTTGGTAAAGGTGAGTTTGTTTGGAAAGGTGAAGGGGAAACTCGGCAGTTAGAATTGATGCTGCCGGCGCGATCGGGCTTGATTTTAGGTTCGGATAATTAGTTTAAAATGTCCGCTAAGGTGCAAGGCGCGGATTGCTTTGTTAAGATAGGTTTGTAGTGAGGACTTTAGTCCGCAATCAGAGGACTTTAGTCCCCATTATACCTCTTGCAAAAGTCATTTTAATCAAATTTTGGAACGGGCAAGATGCCCGTTCCACAAGCAAAAATGGTAGCTGTTCAGGAGGGGGTACGAAGTTGATGGGTTTGAGGTGCCATCAGACCTGAAAAATTGAAGAAATAGGTCTAAACTACCTGGTTGAAATGGCTGGAATCCGCACGATCTCGTTACCCCTCTGAACAGTTACCACGGTGCAAGGAATTTTTTGGTTTTAAAACTGGGGACATGGTACAAGCAACTTTGCCCGCAGGAAAATTTGCGGGTACTCATAGAGGCAGGCTGATTGTCAGAGCGAGTGGAGTTTTTGAAATGATGTGTGCCACAGGAAAAGTCAGTCCAGTTCGTTACAAATACTGTAGGGCAATACACCGCAATGATGGCTATATGTATGCGTTTTCCGCTATTGAGAGAGTGAATTGGCAATTAGAGGCGTAGCGATCGACCTTTTTGGCTTATCTTGGGGTGACATCCTCGCCTTTGCCCAAAAACTGCTGGAGAATCTCTCCGGGATCTCTGTCCCAGGTATCGATATGTTGGTAAATTAAGCCCTCTGGATCCAGCTTGTATGTAGAATAGCCGTTGAAGAAGATCCGAGCTTTCCAGGGTACGCGCAGTATCCCGCGAACAGTCCAAGTTGCCACAATAGTATCAGGGGCTGTCTGACTTACGTCGTGCAGGTCGAAGTAAATCTCGGTGAAAAATAGCTGCCCGTGAAATCGCAGAGTCCAAAAGATAATGCGATAGTTGATTTTTCCTTTAAATTTGTTAACAGGGTCTTGAAAAAAAACATCTTTTGTGTAGATGTCGTAGGAAATGTCTTTCTCAAAAAGCGTCGGGAGATCTGCTTTGAGGATATCTACTATTTGTTTGGCTTGCATTTGATATTATTTGAGAGCGCTGGAGCTACCACCTTGTGACAGTATTATCTGTAAGTTCAAATGGATAATCTCGATCGACAACAAGAGCATCCAAAACTTGATAAATCTAATTATATTGTCCGATCCCGCCTTTGGGCCGATCGGGACTTGTGACATCGAAACCTTGGCACAGATTTGACTGAACACCCCCACTCATCTGACATTCTCGCAGAAATCAACGGCGGCAAGCTGTTGATGGTAGATAGCCGTCGCCGAAACGGTCTAATTTTGATTAAAGGCTTCCATGCGGAGTTTGCCGGGCCTGGTGCTGCCGTTGGAGGTGCTTTTGATGCTGACTCGCAGCAGGCGATTCCTGTGGGGGATTTTTGTTTTGTTTGCCCTCTATCTCCCGCAGAAAGACAGAAAGCTTTCGGAATTAGGCGGCATTGGGTGCGGTTAACGGAACAGTTAACGGCAAAGTCTGTAGCTGCGGAACGCGCACAAATGATTTTAACTCAGTTTGAACAATATTTTGATTTGGAAACGGTGGCACAAATTCCCGATCGAGCTTTGGCACTTTTAGTAGGCGTATTTCCCCAAACCATTCGCGCGGCGCGACAGATTGATAATTAAAAATTACATATATCCTGTCCGGCAAAATAATCCCGATAAGTTCGATCGTTCGGACTTCAGTCCTCTCTCGTTTCCTGAGGACTGAAGTCCGAACGATCGAACCCATTTGTTAAGTCAAAATCGCAGCGAGGCGATCGCAAGTTCGCACATTTTCGTCGGGAGTACCCACGGTAATTCGCAAACCTCCGCCTGTGTGGCGAATTAAAGTACCTTGAGCTTTTAGCTGCTGCATGATTTGTTGGTGTTTTTGTTCTGCCGATTCGCCCTCAGCAGCTTTCACCCGCAGGTAAAGGAAGTTAGCTGCACTCGGCCAAACTTGCAGTTTTTGATGCTGAGTTAGCGCTGCAATTAATTTGGCTCTTTCTGAGATAGTTTCAGGAATTACTGCTAGCAATAACTGCCGCTGGGCGAGGGCAAACTCTGCTGCTGTTTGCGAGAAACTGGGAAGGTTGTAGGGGAGGCGGATTTTTTCTAAGGTGGCTGTGAGTTCGGGATGGGCGATCGCATATCCGACTCTCATTGACGCTAGGCGAAATGCTTTGGAAAATGTTCGCAAAATTATCCAATTCGGATGTTGGTGCAATCTTTCGGCTAAGGTATTTTGGCTGAATTCAAAATAGGCTTCGTCAATTACTACTAAGATATTTTCGGGCAAACTTGACAGCCATTCTATTTCATTGATTGTTAAAGCATTGGCTGTGGGGGAGTTGGGATGGACGACAAAGACGATGCGGACGGGGGGATTTTGATTTTGGTCTATCGCCCTTTTAGCTGCATTGATGTCGATCGCAAAGTTATCTTCTCGGCGCCGGGCACTGACAACGGGAATCCCCAGGGTGGTGGCGGTAATTCCGTACATGGAAAAGGTGGGATTGGCGACGAAAATTGAGCCTGCGCCGCCCAAGCAAGTAGCGATTAAGAGCGATCGAATTAGTTCGTCGGAACCGTTGCCGACTGAAATATTGTCGGCTGTAATAGCTGTTTTTGGCTCTGGAACCCCCCCTAGCCCCCCCTTGTTAAGGGGGGGGACATGAATAGATTCTGCCCCTAGCCCCCCCTTTTTAAGGGGGGGGACATGAATAGATTCAGCGATCGATTCGTTGACGTATTGGGCGATCGCTTCTTTGAGTGCTGCGTGCCCTCCGTCGGGATAGCGATTTGTCTCAATTAGCTGCTGGTAATTCCAAGCTAGCTTTTGCTTTAATTCCGCTGGTAAGTCGTAGGGGCATTCGTTGGTGTCTAGGCGATCGAGTACAATTTCCGAGTGCGCTGATTCTCCTGAAGCGCCGCCCGGATGGGGAGTGTATGCGGTAAGTTCGGCTAAGTCTTTGCGGATAAAGGGAAGCATGGTATGATTTTTGGTCTGAGATTGTAGATTTTATAATTACGATTTGGTTGGTCACTATTAGGATAATTAGTCATTAGTTTATGATGTCTAGCGTATAAATCCTTGATTGTCATCAATAACTAATAAGCTAATGACTAATGACCAATGACTAATGACTATTTTAATCGCGCCACAAAGCAATTCCGCCCAACAAACCGCTGACATTCGGTACTATTTTAACTTGTGGCGGTAAATCAAAAGCAATTTTTTTGGTATTGCCGCCGCCGATGTAAAGGCGATCGCAATTAAAGAGATTTTGCAGGAAGACGAGGGCTCTTTCCAGACGGCGGTTCCATCTTTTGGGGCCGACTGTATCTAAGGCGGCTCGCCCTAATTGCTGTTCGTAAGTTTCCCCTTTGCGAAACGGGTGATGTCCTAATTCTAGATTGGGTACCAAGATACCATCGACAAACAAACCAGAACCGAAACCGGTGCCGAGAGTAATTACTAATTCTACTCCCGTTCCAGCAATTGATCCCAATCCTTGAATGTCAGCATCGTTAGCCACTCGCACAGGTTTTCCCAATCGATCTTTGAGAGTAGTTGCTAGGTCAAAATCGATCCAAGATGGATCTAAATTGACTGCGGTTTTGATGATACCGCGGGACACGACGCCGGGAAAACCGACGGATACTCGGTCAAATTCGCCTTGTCCGCTGGCCAAAGAGGCTATGGTTTCCAGTATCGGTTCCGGCTTCGGCGGTTGAGGCGTTTCTAAACGGCTGCGTTCCGTTTGGGGTTCACCTTCAGCGTCCAAAACCATAACTTTGATGCCACTTCCGCCAATGTCAACGGCTAAGGTGCGAGTCGATTTATCTTGTTCAGTCATTTGATTTTTGAAACTTGCAAGTTGGTGAGTAGACTTGAGATTTTAGACTTGAGATTTTAGATTTACTCCACACAGGAATCTTGGAGTTTAAACGTTGTCTAAAATTTTTGTTTTTCACGACTTAAGTCGGAGGATTGTATCCATTTTTGGGGATTGTCAAATTTTAATTTTTGAATTTGCAAAAGTTTTGCATTGCTTCCCAAATTTCCGCTAGGACATTTCCCAAAGAATGATCGTCCTCTAGTTCGATTAGTTTCACCCAGGGACGATGCTCTGAAAAACTTCTGCTAGCTTGAATCGGTACGATCGTATCATGCTTGCCGTGCAGAATTAACGTCGGGACTGAGCGCATTAATTTTTCTTCAGGGTATTGAGCCATATCTGTCACAAATTCATAATTCAACGGCAAATAGCGCTGTTCGCCGTAGTGGTAAACTGGCAAATATTTCTCAGACTGCCACTTTTCTAACTGTTGCTGTCCCAACTGTGGCAGCCAATGAGAGAGAAATTGAAAAGCCGGTGCTAACAAAACTATTTGTTTTATTGATAATTGTCGCTGGGCCAGCCAAGCCGCTGTCAGCCCGCCAAAACTAGACCCAATGATGGTAACTTCCCCTAAATTTTTTACATTTTCTACAGATTCGGAGGATTGGGCTTGCAGAAATTCTGTTTCTATTTGGTCTAATTGGCGCGTGAGAGTGAGGCGCGAAAAATCCTTGTGATTGAGATCGGGAGTTTTGAGGTCAATTCCTAGGGAATAAAAGCGATCGCGGAAATATTTAGCCTTAGTTGAATCTGGACTTGACGCAAATCCGTGTAAATAAATGTAACTAGAATCGTTTTGTAGATTCATCCAGAAAATTTGATGAGATTTACCAACTAATTATTTTAACTTAAATTATCGAACTGGCGAGTGCACACCCGACAAGTTTATTTTTTAGTAGGGTGTGCAGTCGGTAGCGGTGTAGATTATTGGGATTTTTGGCTGTTTTGTTTCCTGGTTTTAGCAGCTTCCCTGCGCTGCTGCATCATTTGCGAGAACTGGCTGCGCTGTTCGGGTGTCAGCACTTCTCGCATGGCTAATGTACTTTCAAATTGTACCTCTTCTAACTGCTGCCTCAATCCCATGATTTGGCGGTGTTTGTCGCGCATTTGGCCGACATTTGCTGTCGTACCCGACATCATCGTTTCCAATTCTTGTCTGGCTTGGCGGATTGCTTGCATTCGCTGGGAAACTTGGTCTTTGTAGCGATCGCGAACAGCCTGCATTTTCTGCTTTTGATCGGCGCTTAAATTTAGTTTGTCAAACAGCCCGTTCTCTTTGCCACCAGCTCGATTGGGACGCTGGTTTTGGGCAATTGTTTCCGGTTGAGCGGGGCTGGGAGCGGCGGTTGCAGCGGCTGTAGTACCGAGGGTTAACATTAAAACTGCCATAGCCGAAAATTGGCGCATTGACATGAAAAATTACCTCTTTAAGATTAGTTAATTTGTTGGCGGTTCGGTGTCAGCAGTAACAGGGAAATCAAATAAATTTGTTTGTGGGCGATCGCTCATAGTTGCCGTGCGGGAATCGTTCAATACACCCTCCCAATTATTGACCAGAAATGCTTCCAAGTGAGCCGCTTCATCCGCCTGTAATTGTGCGGTAACTAGGACGCGATAGCCCGAAGCAAAAACTAGCAGGCCAGCGAAGATTGCAGCCGGAAAACCCCACTTGGGAAAACCGAGGAATTTTGAGCTTTTACTAGACTCTGTAAATCGCAAATAGCCGAGACCATTTAGCTCTCTCGCCCTGTCATTCCTATCTATTGCTGCTAAAACTCTTTGCTCAAGATCGGGGGTAGCGTCCGGAACTTTTGGGCTATTTTGCTTCAAGAAATTCACTAATCTTTTGTCGCTATTTTCATCGTTCACAGTTCGTCTACCCCCTGTTTTTGCAAAAATTGTCGCATGGCATTTCGGGCATAAAACACGCGAGATTTAACAGTTCCCGCTGGCATTCCCAGGATTTGGGCTACTTCTTTTTGCGGGATGTCTTCTAAGTCGTGCAGCACCAAAACAGTGCGGTGTTCAAAGCTCAATTGCTCCAGTCCTCGCTGCACTAAATCTTGATAGTGCAACTGCATCAAGTCTGATGTGTTATTATTGGGAATAACGCGATCCATTGTTTCTTGATTTTTGAGTTGGGAGTCAAAAGAATGCTGTTTGGCAAATGCTTTTCTTTGGTCGGATGCCACGTTCCAAGTGATGCGATACAACCAAGTTGAAAAGTTTTCCTGTTGTTTGAGTTTGGGTAATCCTTTCCAGACTCGCAGAAATACTTCTTGGGTTAAGTCGTCTAGAAGTGATGAACCGCAGAGTTGGTAAAGGGTTGACCTGACTTTTTGTTGGTAGCGCCCGTAAAGGTGACGAAAGCAAGTGCGATCGCCCTTTAAGCATTTATCAACTAAGTCGGAGTCGGAACAATCATCGATTAAAACATTGGCTGGCACACCTAACACCTGTGAAGTATCCCTCACCTGTTCGTTATCTGAGGGGTTTAGACAGGACAAGTTCAAAAAAGGTTCAATTTGTTTAAAATATTATTTTGAGCATGAATCCGCTTAGAAGGTCAGTAACAGGCAAGATGCCTGTGCCACAAAATTAACAGGCAAGATGCCTGTGCCACAAAAAACAGGCAAGATGCCTGTGCCACAACAGATAAACTCTCTTGTGGAACGGGCATCTTGCCCGTTTTTCATAATTATGAAATACCCTATTTATCGCAGAGTCACAAACTCTTCAGCAGTCGAGGGGTGAATACCGATCGTCGAATCGAAATCTTTCTTGGTAGCTCCCATATTAACGGCGATCGCCATTCCTTGAATAATCTCGCCCGCGTCTTTCCCAACCATGTGCACGCCCAAAACTTTGTCAGTATTAGTTTCAACAACTAACTTGACAAAAGTCTTTTCATCTGCACCTGTCAAAGCGTGAAACATCGGCCGAAACTTGGCTGTGTAGCACTTAATTGAGTCGGGAAATTTAGCTTTGGCTTGTTCTTCAGTTAAGCCGACTGTAGCAGCTTCCGGCTGGGAAAATACCGCTGATGCGACATTTTCGTGACTGATTGCTCTCGGATTGTTGCCAAATTCCGTATCTGCAAAAGCGCGTCCTTCGGCGATCGCAATTGGCGTTAAATTAATCCGGTTGGTGCAATCTCCGACAGCAAAAATGTGCGGTTGATTGGTGCGGCTGTCTTTGGTAACTGCGATCGCACCTTTCTCGGTTTCAACTCCGGCATTCTCCAAAGCCAGTTTTTCCAAATTGGGCGATCGTCCGGTAGCGCACAAAACTGCGTCTACTGTCAAGGTTTCTTCAGATTTTCCCCACAATTTTAACTTTAAGCCTTCAGGAGTTTTCTCTATCCATTCGATCGAGCTTCCTGTGACGAAATTGATGCCGTGTTTAACCATTCCTTCTTGGACGTTGGCGCGAAGTTCTTCGTCAAAGTAGTGCAAAATGCGATCGCGCCGGATGATTTGAGTTACTTCACTTCCCAAGCCATTCATGATGCAAGCAAATTCAACGCCGATGTAGCCGCCGCCCAAAATTGCCAACCGTTTCGGCTGCTCTTTTAACAAGAAGATTTCGCGGGAAGTGATCGCGTGTTCGATGCCAGGAATATCGATTCTGTGAGCTTCGCCGCCGACAGCAATTAAGATTTTAGCAGCGGTGTATTTTTTGTCACCAACTTCGACAGTGTGGGGGTCGATAAATTTGGCATATCCTGAGATTAATTCAACTCCGGCTTTTTCGAGGAAGCTGATGTGGAGTTTGCTGAGTCGTCGCACTTCTGTGTCTACAGTGGTGACGAGTTTTTCCCAGTTGAAGCTGGTTTCTACAGGGCTCCAACCGTAGCCGATCGCATCTTCGTACAGGTGCGAAAATGTTGAAGCGTACACCATGAGTTTTTTGGGTACACAGCCGCGAATGACGCAGGTGCCGCCTACTAAGTCATTTTCGGCGATCGCCACCTTCGCCCCGTAGGATGCCGCCCGCTTAGAGCTCGCCAATCCGCCAGAGCCTGCACCTATCACAAACAAGTCGTAATCGTATGTCATAATTGTCGCTAGTTGCCTATCTCAGTTTTACGGTTTTTGTGCTTTACTTTTTTTAATGATATCTCAAAAAAAATTTCATTTTTTGGAGGGGAGATTGCTTTACTTCTTGCAGTTGACATGATACCATTTAATAATGGAAACATGTGCATTAAATTTAAAATTGCTCACACTTCCATTATTAGAGTATAGCACAAGCAACTGGCAAAAAACATATAAAAATATAACTATTTTTGGGCGGCCGCTAGGGCAGTTTTATTGCAGTCAAACAAATTAGGTACGTAGTTGCGCTTAAGCGCTCTTTATAATATTAGGAAAGAGTGCAAAGAGCATAACAACGTACATTAGCCCAAGCGCGAGCCGACCTTTGAGCTATACTTTTGGTAGTTTAATATTTCCTATCCTGATAATAAAACTATCCACCTCCTCGAAGTCGCGGGGAGAGTTGGGGGAAGTCAAAAATTTACGACTCACTGAAAATTGCTATATTATAGAGATAAATTTATTTGTCGGGCTAGCTTTATGATTGATTGGCTTTTGCTGTGGGGAGTAACGCAAGGAGTCGGCATTCTCGTCAAACCCATCTTAGAAGAGTTGGCAGTAGACGGCGCGAAGGATTTAGTAAAAGATTTTTTTAAAGATTCCCTAAAAAACGTCTTATTTGGCGAAAAAGACCCCCGACAAGTCGCAGGGGGGAAAGCCCTCAAAAAGTTTTTGGAGTTAGTGCAACAGCAGTTAAAAATCAGCGGACTTTCCCCAGAACAGATTAAGCTGTATATTAAAGATGTTAAAAAGTTTATCGGCAACAAGTCAGTTAAGGAAATTTTGGGTAAGGCCTTTGAGAGCGATCGCGAATCCCTAGATGCAGAACTTCTCGAACAAACCTGGACTCAACTAGATTTAGCAGCTTTACCCGCCAGATTTAAGTGGCAAACCATCGCCAATCAGTATCTCGCCGAAGTCCAAGAAATTCTCTTTGACTCAAAAGACTTGCGGGATATCTTGAATGCTCAAAATCTGGACAGCATTCAGAAAAACACTCAACAAATTGCTGGGATAATCCCCGATTTTGATTTGAGGCAATATCAAGAGGCTTTGTGCGAACGTTACAGCAATCTGGATTTAAGCAGCGTCGATAGCAATACCTACGATTATCGCGAAAAGCTGAAAGTTTGGCAAATCTTTATTTTCCAAGATGTGCGCTTAATTTACGAGTCATTTCTGCCCCAAGCTTACGAAATTCCCAAGGAACATCAACGGCGGTTGGAAGATAGCGATCGACTAGAGGCGATCGCACTTGAAAATTTAGAGAAATATCGACGCGGTTATTTTTCACAGCCGATCGTATCCGTGGTAGATGTCATCAATGACAAGTCAAATTATCCCTACATTGTGATTTTAGGCGATCCGGGTGCGGGCAAATCTACTCTGTTACAATATTTAGCATTAACCTGGGCGCGATCGCCTTTAAATAGCGTAACATCTCTGCCGGTGCCGCTGCTAATAGAATTGCGGATTTACATTCGCAACGTGGAATCAAAACATTGCCAGAATTTCCTGGAATTTTGCCATAAAAATTCCGGTTTTATTTGTGACTTGAATCAGCATCAATTGCACGAACAACTTAAAGCCGGCGACGCTGTGGTGATGTTCGACGGATTAGATGAAATTTTCGATTCGGGGAAACGAGAAGATGTAATTACCGCGATTCATCGGTTTACCAACGAGTATCCGCGCGTGCGAGTGATTGTCACGTCTCGGATTATTGGTTACAAGCCTCAACGGTTGCAAGATGCCCAGTTTCATCACTTTATCCTGCAAGACTTGAATCCGGCACAGATTCAGGATTTTGTGCACCGCTGGCATGAGTTGACTTTTGCTGATGCTAGGGAAAAAGTGCGAATTTGCGATCGGATGAAAAGAGCGCTAGAGTATTCATCAACAATTCAAGATTTAGCCGGAAATCCGTTATTGTTAACGATTATGGCAATTTTGAATCGCAGTCAAGAATTGCCAAGAGACAGGGCAGAACTTTACAATCAAGCTTCGCGGATATTGCTGTATCAATGGGATGTGGAAAGGTCTTTAGTAGAGGATAGCAGGCTCGATCCAAAAACGATTGATGCTAAAGACAAGCAAGAAATGCTGCGGCGAGTTGCTTGGGAAATGCAAGCAGCACCTGAAGGGTTGGCTGGCAATATTATTAGTGCGGGAGATTTGGAAGATATTCTGACAGCATATCTGAAGAATAAAGATTTTGACCAACCGAGAAATCGGGCGAAGTTAATCATTAATCAACTGCGAACTCGCAACTTTATTTTATGTTATTTGGGTGCGGATAGTTACGGATTTATACACCGGACTTTTTTGGAATATTTCTGTGCATCGCAAGTTGTGAATAGGGTTCAGGCTTTATAACTATCGCTGGATGAGTTGAAAGCAGAAGTTTTTGGCCCGCACTGGGATGATGAATCTTGGCAGGAAGTTTTGTGTTTGATTGCGGGATTGATTGCGGGAAAGTTGACAGGGGAATTGATTCAATTTTTGATTGAGCAAGATGGGGAAGCGCAAAAGTTTACAAATCTGTTTTTGGCGGCGAAGTGTTTGGATGAGGTGAGGGATAGAAAGGTGATTGCTGCTGTTGATAGTCAATTGCTGGAGCGATTGAAAGAGTTAACGAAGTACGACCTCAATTACTATTATGATTTTTATGGAGAAAAGGCAGATTTAGTTAGTAAAATTCGCAGTAAAGCAGTAAGTGCGATCGCTTTTACTTGGAAAGATGACCTGGAAACCTTACCTATCCTCAAACAATGGACTCACTCTAACTATAATTGGAATCTGCAACAAGCAGCAGTCCAAGAAATAGCACGGGGGTGGAAAAATGACCCGGAAACCTTACCTATCCTCAAACAATGGGCTCAATCTGGTGATAGTTTGACTGTGCGACTTGCAGCAGTCCAAGAATTAGCACGGGGGTGGAAAGATGACCCGGAAACCTTACCTATCCTCAAACAACGCGCTCAATCTGATGATAGTTTTACTGTGCGACTTGCAGCAGTCCAAGAATTAGCACGGGGGTGGAAAGATGACCCGGAAACCTTACCTATCCTCAAACAACGCGCTCAATCTGACGATGATTCGATTGTGCGACTTGCAGCAGTCCAAGAAATAGCACGGGGGTGGAAAGATGACCCGGAAACCTTACCTTGGATCAAACAACGCGCTCAATCTGACGATGATTCGTATGTGCGATGTGCAGCAGTCCAAGAAATAGCACGGGGGTGGAAAGATGACCCGGAAACCTTACCTTGGATCAAACAACACGCTCAATCTGACGATAATTTCATGGTGCGATATGCAGCAGTCCAAGAATTAGCACGGGGGTGGAAAGATGACCCAGAAACCTTACCTCTCCTCAAACAATATGAACAAGTCCGCGAATTTGCCGAGAAACAATTGGCAAAACTAGACAAGCTGTGATATAAACAAAAAAAGGAGAAACAAGTTATGACCGTAGCCACTAAAATCCCCCAAGCTTATGCAGAAATAGTTGAGTTTTTTGCTGCTGGTGCCACTCCCGAAAGCATTGTCAACTTTCAACTATCCGAAGAAGCAAAAGAGCATATCGCCGACCTAATTTACGCACACAACAACCAAGATTTGAGCACCGATGAAAAAACAGAATTAGACAATTTTCTGGTAATAGAACATCTGTTGACTCTCATCAAAGCAGTCGCTCACAAACACGTCGTCAAAGAGTAAGTTTTTTATGCCTCGTCCTTACATTAGCGTCGAACTTAGGCGTTTAGTTGCTCTCCGTGCCGATCGCATTTGCGAATACTGCCTCATTGCAGAGACAAACAGAGCATCAGGCTGTCAAGTTGACCACATCATCAGCGTCAAACATGGTGGAGAAACAACAGCCGATAACCTCGCCTATGCTTGTATTTTCTGCAACCTCCAGAAAGGAACCGATTTAGGCTCAATTGTTTGGCGCACTGGAGAATTAGTGCGTTTTTTCAACCCGCGCAGAGATTTTTGGGGAGAACATTTTCGCTTAGATGAAGCTGCAATTCAACCAAGAACAGATATTGGAGAAGTGACAGCAAGAATTTTAGAATTTAATCATAATGAGCGGATTAGAGAGCGACAAGTTTTGATAGAAGTTGGTGCATATCCGTCACCAGCCGCGCAACAACGGATGACTCAGTAACTCAATAAATATCACCCAATCTAGTATAATTAAACCTATATAGTTCTCGGAGACAACCACAATGCAAGTCACAACCGCAGAAATCATTTATCCATCCAGCGACGGTCAACCAATGGCAGAAAGCACAATTCAATACAAATTAATTGTCAAAATCAAAGAAGGCTGCGAATCGCTGTTTAAGAATGACCCAAACGTTTTTGTGGCCGCCGATTTACTCTGGTATCCAGTTGAAGGTAGACCAGACATTTCTCAAGCACCGGATACGATGGTAATATTTGGTAGACCAAAGGGCGAGCGGCCTTCCTATATGCAATTTCTAGAAGAGAATATTGCTCCCCAAGTCGTATTTGAGATTCGCTCCCACAACGATCGCCAAACTAAAATGAATAAAAAACTTTCATTTTACCAGCGTCATGGAGTTGAGGAATATTACCTTTACGATCCAGAAAGAAATGAGTTGGAAGGTTGGCAAAGAATTGAGGGAAACTTAGAAGTTATTGAGCCGATGGAGGGATGGATCAGTCCTAGATTGGGAGTACGATTTGAGTTGGGCGAGGATGGGCTAGAAATTTATCGGCCAGATGGACAAAGGTTTCTTTCTTATGCGGAATTGGAGGAGCAGGGTGAATTAAACCGTCAGCGTGCCGAACAAGAAGCTCAAAGAGCCGAAGAAGCAATTCAAAGAGCCGAACAAGAATCTCAAAGAGCTGAACAAGAACGTCAAAGAGCCGAAGAAGCAGTTCAAAGAGCAGAACGTTTAGCGGCAAAAATGCGCGAATTGAACATCGATCCCGATCGCATTTAAGCCACAAATTGTTTAATTTAGGACTTACTCACCAACACCACAGCAACCGGGTTTTTATCGTTTCTGCGCGCTCTAACGAATTATTTTCGTCAAAAAACCCGGTTTCTGACTACCCGTGCGTAAGTCCCGCAACCGTCCAAACATCGCCCTTCCACCCCCGAAAACCGCTCAGAAGTGTTAACTTAGTAGTAAGTTGTGTCGATCGCACATAAAAACAAATGCCTGAACTACAAACCGAGACCCACCAAGACCTCGACCTGCAAACCACCTCAAAACCCGTCATCCTCGGTCTCAAAGACGTAACCAAAGTCTACGGCATCGGCGACCTCGAAGTGCGCGCCCTCAACGGGATCAGCTTGACGGTAATGCAAGGAGAGTATTGCTCAATTATGGGCGCATCCGGTTCAGGCAAATCTACAGCTATGAATATTATCGGTTGTCTCGATCGACCTACGAGCGGCAGTTACTACCTAGACGGCGTAGATGTCGCCCAAATGCCCGAATCAGAATTAGCCGGAATTCGCAACTTAAAATTAGGGTTTGTCTTCCAACAATTTCACCTATTGGCTCAACTAACAGCATTAGAAAATGTCATGTTACCGATGGTTTATGCAGGCATTCCCTCATCAGAAAGACGCGAACGCGCAGAGGAAGCTTTAACCAAAGTTGGTCTAGAAAGTCGCATGAAAAACAAACCAAATCAACTATCAGGAGGACAGCAGCAGCGCGTAGCCATCGCCCGCGCAATTGTTAACCGTCCCGTGTTGTTGCTTGCAGATGAACCGACTGGTGCATTGGATACAAAAACTACTCAAGAAGTAATGGATATTTTTACAGAATTTAATGAAGCCGGCATGACTGTTGTGATGGTAACTCACGAACCGGAAGTTGCGCGACAAACTCGCCGGGTTGTCTGGTTCCGCGACGGTGAAGTTATTCATAATAATCTGAATCCGGCAGAACTTTCGCACGCGGTGTTTTAAGTATTTTAAACTAAAATAATAGTCTTCTTCAACCTGCGGAGGCAGGTTTTGTTTGTCTCGACGCGGTTTCAACCGCCGTGTCTTATTCAAACCTGCGGAGGCAGGTTTTGTTTGTCTCGACGCGGTTTCAACCGCCGTGTTTTCTTCAACCTGCGGAGGCAGGTTTTGTTTGTATAGACGCGGTTTCAACCGCCCGGTATTTTTGCGGTTTCAACCGCCGTGTCTTTTTACGGTTTCAACCGCCGTGTCTTTTTACGGTTTCAATCGCCGTGTCTTTTTGCGGTTTCAATCGCCCCGTCTTTTTAATGAAAAGCGCTCGGAAAAGCTGCCCAAACTCGATCGACAAAATCTCTAAGTTGCCGAGAGGCGATCGTGCTATCCTTGCGATCGGAGTCCAGAGACTGCAACTGGGTTAACAGCGAAATCACCTCCGTATCCAGCGCCGCCCGAAACAAACTCAGTGGCCACAGCAAATCCGCACCATCCCGCAAATCTGATAAAGTGTATTCTTCCGGCCACCTTTGGGGGAAATCCTTCCCCGAAACCAATCCAACCAACATCAAAGGGCGCACCCAACAAATTTGACGTGCTTCAACCACTTGAATTACCTCTGAATGCAGGCACGCATCTCCACATTCCAAACTAACAATTTGACCAGGCTTAAAGTTCAAACCACAATCCATTAATGCTGACTCTTAATACAGACACAACCAAGCAAAATAAGTGCCGCAACTCTCAACAGCACCAAAAAATATTATATCACAATTAATTAATTCTTCCTTCTTCCTTCGGTCAACCATCAACTACCAACTGCCAACTACCAACTGCCAACTGCCAACTATCAACTGCCAACTATCAACTATCAACTGTCAACTGCCAACTGCCAACTGCCAACTGCCAACTGCCAACTGTCAACTGTCATCAAGAGTTTTAAGAGCCATTTCGAGTTGGGCCGTCAACAATTTTGCTTCTTTTTTACCACTACCACCATTAGCATAATCTGCCACAGAAATCGGAGAACCGATCGCAATTTTAACCCTCGAACGCCATCGAGGAATGCGCGGGCGATAGCGAATACTCATCGGTACAATCTTCACCCCCAAACCCGGTGTGTTCAACTCCGCTTGCATGGCCAAACGAGCCAATCCAGACTTCGCAGGGTGAACTTCACCATCTTGAAAAATTCCACCTTCGGGAAAAATTACCAACATTTGCTTGTCGAGGAGCAATTCCACCCCGTAACGGAGACTGCTAATTGCCGGATGCCGGATATCGACAGGAAAGCCTCCCAAATGTCTGATAAACCAACCTTGCACTCCTTTGACTTCATCAGCAGTTACCATGAACCGCAAATCGCGTCCAGTCACCTTCTGTCCCGTTGAATAGGGCATCATCAGCGCATCCCACCGGGAACGATGCGTCGGGGCTAAGATTACAGGCCCGTCTTTCGGCAAGTGTTCCTGTCCGGTTATCTCAATCTTGCCAAAATAAAACGGTAGGACAATATAGTGACCTAGCGGATAGAACAAGGAGGTTAACCAAGGAGAAACGCGAGAGGTATTAGATGCTACCTTGGCAGGCATTGGCTTCACTAGAGAGGATTTACTGAACTCAACGGCGATCGCGGCAGTATGATGCATGGCAATTACCCTGCTATATCGATATATAGAGTGTGAACTACCCGCCAGCAATCGGAGTACCGATATGCTGGGGGCTTCCCAATTCAATGGCAACAGCCTCGGCGACAGTGGATTTTTGCCCATACCGCTTTGGTCTTACATTGCCTCCAAGGGCAGTAACGCTGGTTCCCAACGTCAATATCCGTAAGCCCTCATTTCTGATATTGACTGCCGCATTAATGTCTCTATCGTGCCGCTTAGAGCAGTGGGGACAATTAAATTCACGAACAGACAGATCCATTTTCGGCAACAACAGTAAAGTCTCAGAACAAAGGTGCGATGACGGAAAAAATCGACCGACTTCTAGGTAGACTTTGCCCTCTGCCTCTGCTTTGTATTTGAGCATCGTACAGAACATTCCCCAGCCAGCATCACTGATGGATAAGGCAAGGTTATGATTCTTTACCATGTTCTTTACTGCCAGATTTTCTACGACAATGACTTGGTTTTTATCGACTATCTTACGGGATAGTTTATGCCGGAAATCTTCTCGAACTCTAGAGATTCTGGCGTGGACTTTGGCAACAGCCAATTTAGCCTTGCGCCGCTTGTTGGTAGTTTTGTCCCGTTTACGACATAACTTACGCTGTTTGCGCTTCAGGTTGCGCTCGTGTTTTCTCAGATGTCGAGGATTTTGGTATTTAGAGCCATCAGATGTAACAACAAAGTCAAGCAATCCGAGGTCGATACCAATGGCTTTGCCGTCTTTGTTTGTAGCGGGCTTGTCAATACCATCCTCCATCAGCAATGATGCGTAGTAACGACCATCAGGCATCTTAGACACCGTAACCGTCTTCAAACTACCCACTAATTCGCGATGAATTTTAGCTTTAACCACTCCAAGATTACCCGGAAATTTAATCTCGTCATTTCCCAAAACTTTAACGTTCTGTGGGAACTGAATCGATTGTTTTCCGTGACGTTTTTTGAAAGTTGGGTATGCTGCTCGACCATCAAAGAAGTTGATAAACGCTTGAGACAAATTCAAAACCGAAGACTGAAGGCATTGAGAATAACAATCTTTGAGCCATTCAAACTCAGTTTTCCAGACGGGAATCTGTTTCTTCATCGTGAAAGCAGAAATACCTTTCCCAGTCTCTTTGTAGGTTTGGGACATGGTAGCCAATGACTGATTCCATACCCAACGGACACAACCAAAAGCTTGCGCTAGATGGCTCTGTTGTTCAACGCTTGGATAGATTCTGACTTTGACTGCTTTTAACACGATATTATTTATCACAATCGGCATACCTATGATAATACAGGCACAAAGAAAAGGGTGAAGATTTGCTCATCTCCTCATCCACCCAACCGCCCGCCACCGAGCGACGAAGAGTCAGATTCCGGTGGGGTGAAATCGTCGCAAAGCTCGCCTTTCATCCATCGCGGGATAACGGTACTCCGTTTCGCGCGATGGATTCCCGTCTGTTCTAGCTAAAGATATGTTGCTTGGCAAATCTTTAGTCTTTCGATGGGGACACTTTTGCTATTGGCCTTTGCCTCCGCAAGCGATCGCACCCAAAACAGATAATCTGTAAGCAGGTAAAATACGATCCCAGCCGACAGCACTACCGCACAGCCGTCAAGGGATTTTAGATTTTAGACTTTAGATTTATGCCACAGATTAATCTGGGAATTGGAGCTTTGGTCTAAAATCAGGAGTTCACCGCGACGAGTGTCGGCAAGCAAGTATCCGTTTTTAGGCGGGGTCAACCGCCGAGAAAGCTCGATCGGGCAATTACCGATCTATTATTTCAGTTAAAGAGCCAAGTTAGACTAAACATCGGCTATGGGAGAGTAAAAAACTTTACCTGTTAAATTTGCCGGCGGGCTTCAAACCAAGCAAGCAACTGATCTCGACAAACAGACTCCATAATACCGCCGAGCACCTGTAAGCGGTGACACGAAGGCGCGCTATCTGGAAGATTAGCCACCGTCCGAATTGTGCCAGTTTTCGGGTCATCTGCTCCGTATACCAGCAAACCGATCCGAGCTTGTACGATCGCACCAGCGCACATCGGGCACGGCTCCAGCGTCACGTAAAGCGTGCATTGATTGAGATGCCAGTCTTGCAAAACCTTGCCCGCCGCCCGCAGCGCCAAGACTTCAGCATGAGCAGTCGGATCGCAGTCTCGCTCTCGCCGATTTTGCGCTTCGGCAATCAATTTGCCAGCACCGTCAACAATGACAGCACCCACTGGCACTTCGCCCGCATCACCGGCTGCTCGTGCCAGTTCCACAGCCCTACTCATCCAGTGTCGGTGAATAGCATAATTAGAATCACTACTACACAACGGCTCTGTTGGCAAATTCACGGTATACCTAAGTATCTGAAAACACTTAATATAATCTTATTTATCCACTTGCTGTGGAGAGAAGTAAGTGCGATCGCTAAGAAAACAAGTTTTTTACGGAATTCATGGCATACTTACCTAGCTGAAAACACTTAAGATCGAGAAATAAAGTTACACTACAGCCCCATCCAGAGTAATTTTGAATTATGGACACCACCCTGATTAGCACTGAAGTTGTTGAGCTGTTGTCCCGGATTAGCCGCCAAAAGCTCCGCGAACAAGATATCACTCCTTTGGTAGTGTTTGTGACTGCTCTGATTTCCATCCTGCGGGGAGTGATGATTATCGACAGGACGATCGCAGTTGAAGAAGAAGAACGGCTGCAAAAGACTCTCAAAGCCTTTGCCAGCGGCGATCCACATCGGATAGAACTAATTCAGCGCCTTGTCAAAGGAGTCTCCAAACAGCAGGTTTACTTCAACCCCACGGAACTGCTAACCCTGACAGCTTTCTTCTCAGAATCAGAAAAGCTGTTGCTCATCGGTTCCGGCTACGAAATGTCAGCGGTAGACGGACACATCGATTTGAGGGAGCAAATGTACTTACAGTCGATCGGCAATCGGCTCGGCCTCGACTCCAGACACATTGCAGTCGTAGACACTTTATTTACCAAAGAAGGAACCCTCAACCAAGAAGACTTTGCCGAAGTTAAAGCTTTACTAGCTCCCAGCGAATTTGAGTCCCGCGATCCGGTATTTGCCAAAGCAGCAAAGCACCTGCTGTCTCTGTTAACGCGCAAATAATGCAACGCAAATTATTTGCTGCGTCAAAATTTGAGACTGTTGGGATGGGAGACGGGAATTGCGCGCTCTTGTATTAAAAACCGGGTTGTTTAACCGGCAACAAGAGCGCTTCACAGTTGATTTGGGGAAGTCGGTTTGGGCCACGAGTCCCGCTTAATTTTTTTTCCCAAGAGTCGATCGACCTTCGTATCCCATTGAACCGAATCCATCTAAAATCTAAGGAATGAGAATTAAATAACTTACAATTTTAATTATTGTGGGATGGGCGTCCCGCCCGTCCTTTATAGACGGGCGGGACGCCCATCCCACTTTTAAGAGTGTAAATTATTTAATTCGCGATCCTAAAAGCGAATTATTCCTGCATCGATCGCCCCAGCTCGCTCTCAAATCTCAACTTAACCCCGCATCAACGGGTACCTTGCCCCCGACGCTGTTGAGCGAGTGGATGATCCCCCAAATTTAGACCAAAGTTCCTACTCCGGTGATTCATCTGCCGAGTAAATCTAAAATCTAAAATCTAAAATCTAAAATCGACTGATTGATTATGCAAATTGAATGGCAAACCGCCAAAACCTACGAAGACATTCTCTATCAAAAAAGTGGCGGTACCGCCAAAATTACCATCAATCGACCTCACAAACGGAACGCTTTCCGTCCCAAAACCGTGCAGGAATTGTGCGATGCCTTTACTGATGCCCGTGAAGACACAAAAATCGGCGTTGTCCTCTTCACCGGTGCGGGGCCTCATACAGACGGCAAATACGCCTTTTGTGCCGGCGGCGACCAAAGCGTGCGAGGTTCTGCGGGATATGTAGACGAAGGTGGCATACCCCGGTTGAACGTGCTCGACTTGCAGAAGTTGATTCGATCGATGCCCAAAGTTGTGATTGCTTTAGTTGCAGGATATGCGATCGGCGGCGGTCACGTTTTACACTTAATTTGCGACTTGACGATCGCTGCTGACAATGCTATTTTCGGGCAAACTGGCCCCAAAGTCGGCAGTTTCGACGGCGGTTTCGGGGCCAGCTATCTCGCCAGAGTTGTCGGCCAGAAAAAAGCCCGAGAAATTTGGTTTTTGTGCCGTCAGTACAGCGCCCAGCAAGCTCTAGAAATGGGTTTAGTCAACTGCGTCGTACCCGTCGAACAACTCGAACTTGAAGGGATGCAGTGGGCCCAGGAAATTCTGGAAAAAAGTCCGATCGCGATCCGCTGTTTAAAATCCGCTTTTAATGCCGACTGTGACGGTCAAGCCGGTCTCCAAGAACTGGCTGGAAATGCCACTTTGCTGTATTACATGACCCAGGAAGGCGCCGAAGGCAAACAAGCCTTTTTGGAAAAACGGGAACCCGATTTTAGTCAATATCCTTGGCTGCCGTAGCTCGATCGAGAAATAAGTTTTGGGATTCCCTCATTCAAGCTACAGATATTATTGATTGCTGTGAGTTGAATGACCCGAGTTTAGTCGATCGTCCAAAAGTATCAGTATGGATACCAATTGCCAAAAAGAATGAAACTGCTTTGCCAGATCCAAATCATAATAGATAATAGTTATCAGTGATTTCCCAATCGCCAATCGAAAATGATACAATCTGTCCTGTTGCCGACGGACTAAACCGAGACTGCTGCTGATTTTTCGGTTAATGTTGTGCCTGTTAACTGGCAGGCGTTGCGTTCAGAAACAGGAACAGCGGTCTCATGCGGAGTCGCAGTCTGTTCTTGCCACAGTTCAATTTCTGTGATGTTTTCCCAAGATCCCCCAAAAGGCGAAACTGCCAAAGAACAAGCTTTCCACTGACTTTGCACCGGCACGGTCAACAGAGCACAAATTCCTCCGCGTCTCCCCTCAGGGGTATAGTGGCGGCAGTGACGACAAGCAGAAATTAATGGGGTTTTCATAAAAGTGTTGGCGGAAATCAGTTTCATCTCTAATTCTCCTGTGTAGAGCTAGGAGGTTTTAGAGCATCCCAGCCCTTATCCTGTCTGGGTTATAGCGATCCCCGAAGCATAATAAACCTTAATGATTTATTTATAATCTTGTTATATATAGAAACAATCACCTCAGTCCTTCCTCATTTTGTAGCGAAAAAGACAGGTTAAAAGTTTATAAAGGGTCAGGGATCAAGCAAAAGGACAAATACGGAACGACTATGAGATCTTCTAAATAAACGGTTGCTCCGATGCCAAAATCTGCTGAGAGTCGGGTAAGCAGCCTCCGGGACACAGTAAGAATTAAGGTTTCAGTTGACAGTTGACCAGGGACAGTTGACAATTAACAGCGACCTCTACCTGGAAGGAAGAGGATTAGAGTAATGAATCGTCTTCTTTTAATTTATCAAGGGCGATCGGGCTTGGGGCTTTAAACCAATTCTTTATGGTCAAACGAAAATGAAAACAGAGCAAATGGCGATCGACACTTCGGGCCCAAAGGCAGCAGTTGCCTTGACACCAAAAGCAGCTAATCCTAGAATAAGCAAGTTTTAAAGCTTCTTGTTGATAAAAAAAGTTCGGCAAGCGGAAAACGAGCGAGTCTTTAGACCTTCCATGAAAGCGGCACGGGCGGTTCAAACCGCCGTGAATCTTTCTTGATTTTTAAAATTTTTAGCAGTGTAAAAAGGGCTTTTGCCGTTACACTCTATTGTTGGGATGAATACACAGGTGTAAACCTGGGAAGCAAATGCCTACCATATATTCAAGGTACGCGGGGACTCCACGGAACCAAGGGCTAAGCCCCTTAAACGCTTGAGGAGCTTGCTGAAAGGCAAGGATAGCAGCCCACCATTTTTTGGCAAGAGGATTGCGCCCAAGAACCCTAGTAATAGGGATATTAAGAACGAAATTTCTTAAGAATCTCAGTCGCCAAGAGCGCTGAGAGTGTCAACTTTAGAATCAAAACATTAAAATCAATTCAGAGGCGGTAGGAGTTTTGCTAATGAGTAAGCGTTCTTCAGTGGAATCCCCAAGTCAATCCTCATCAACCCCAATCAAACCTGCTTTGCAAGCAGTCCTCGGGTGTTTGGATGTCAACCTAGAAGCAGAACTGACAACATACAGAAGACACAGGCGGCGCGCCGAACAGTGGGTGTCGCCATCAGTTCGCAGCGGCCAGCCAACAGCCACAACCGAGCCACAAAAAAGCCAAAACCTACCGCAGGCTGCGGAGGAAGCCCAGCAACCGCTGTCGCTGCCCCTATCCCTTGGCGGCGTCCAGGGCGATTCCCCGCTAGCAACTACCGTGGGTGGGACAAAAATATCTAGCAATACCTTTGCACCCAACAATTATCTCGAATCCAGCGAAAAACTGATCGAAAGTTTGGACGAAGCAAAAGCTGAGCCTGCCCAAGAACGCAGTTTGGCCGCGAGTCTGTTAACTCCCTTGGGACTGAGTTCGATGTTGCTGTTTCTGTTGTCGTGCACAGCTTTGGGTTATGCAGTGATGCACCCGTCAAGTCTGGTTAAAATGGCAGGCCTGAACCGTTTTCTCGATCGCACAACCCCCTCTACTAACGAAAGTCCGGCAGCTACAACCATAGATAGCAGTAGCAGCAGCAAGGAACTGCCGAAAGCTCCAAATCTGGCATCCAAAGAATTTGTCGAGCTAGATTTGAACACTCTCAGCAACGTCAATCCCACAACCAGCCCCATTGCTTCCCCGTCGCCCAAAGCATCAATCCCCCCCAATCCGCCAGCACCTCCTGCCCCCATCGGCGCTGTCCCAATTCCGACAGAAGACGGCAACCCGGCCAGAGGTAGGGAACAAGGACTCAACAATATTAGTACCGCTTTGCTTCCCAGTCCCAGCCCCAGCGCCACCCAGACAGTCCCGACACTGCCGACACTGCCTCCCACACCCTCCCCAGCCCAGCCAGCCGCCGCATCCCCTGCCACAGCAGCCCCGACAGCCACAGCAGCCCCGGCCGCAGCAGCCCCGCTAGGAAGACCGACACGGGCTAGCGACGGCTTTTACTACGTTGTCACCGATTACACCAATGAAAAAGCGCTGCAACAAGCCAGAACCGCAGTTCCCGATGCCTACGTGCGGAACTTCTCAAAGGGTGTCAAAATTCAAATGGGGGCTTTGAACGATGCTGCCTCAGCAGAACGTTTGGCAAAGGAACTCCAAGCCAAAGGGATGAAGCCGCAATACTATCAGCCGTAAACTCGTTCAACAGTTGACAGTTGACCGCTTGACAGTTTGACAGTTTGAGAGCGACTTCTACCCTTAAGTCCGAGGATTGGAGTAATGAATAGTCTGATTTTAATTTCTCCCGAGCAGGCGGGCGGGCTTTCAACCAATTATTTCTGGTAAAGGTTCAAAAACTTTAACGAAATTGTTAGACAAAGCTAGACAATGATGAATGTTTTGTCTAACACACAATTGGTTTTTTAACTCAGACAAGTTCCCACACAGAATGCAACTGTAGACGCCCGATCCAAACCTTACGCTGACCAGTCAATCGATTTGAGATTTTAAATTTTAGATTTTAGATTTGCTGACAGCGCAGTGAATCTGGGAGATTGAACTCTTAGTCTAAAATTTGGGAATCGACCCTGACGCTCGCGTTGGGGGCTTGTACCTATTTTTGGGCTGGTCAATCGAAAATCGCAAATAATAATATTAATTTCCAGTCCTAAATCTAAAATTTAAGAAAATCGGGAGATAGGTAAAATGGGATTATTCGATCGCCTGTGGCGAGTGATTCGAGCCAATATTAACAGTTTGGTCGGAGCAGCCGAAGATCCAGAAAAAATTCTGGAACAAGCTGTAATGGATATGCAGGAAGATTTAATCCAGCTCAGACAAGCCGTAGCAGGAGCGATTGCCGCTCAAAAACGCACCGAACGCCAGTGTTCCCAAGCTGAGTCCACAGCCGCAGAATGGTACCAGCGGGCGCAGCTAGCTTTGCAAAAAGGCGAGGAAAATTTAGCGCGGGAAGCTCTGACGCGCAAGAAATCCTATCAAGAAACGGCAACGGCGATGAAAGCCAGTCTCGGACAGCAAAACGCTGTGGTTACTCAACTTAAAGAAAATATGCGATCGCTCGAAAGTAAAATTTCTGAGGCAAAATCAAAAAAAGATATGTACATTGCCCGAGCTCGATCGGCCAAAGCGTCGGAAAGGCTGCAAGAAATGATGGGAAATCTCAGTACCGGCAGTGCTTTGAGCGCCTTTGAAAAAATGGAAGAGAAAGTTATGCAGCTAGAAGCTCGTTCCGAAGCCATCGCAGAACTTGGAACAAACGATTTAGAAAAGAAGTTTCTCTCTCTCGAAGCTGCCGGCGATGTCGATGCCGAGTTGGCGGCGATGAAAACACAAATGCTTCCGAGCAAGAATACACCAAAATTGCCGTCGGGCGAGCCACCCACATCCTAAACCCCACTCAACACAACAATAGTTGGGATAATTGGCCAAACTTCTCAACAGATGGCCCATCAGCGTATTGGGGAATTCCCGGATCGAAGTTAAACTCAATAGATAGGTGCATCAATTAGCTTGGCTGCACCACTGACTCGATCGCTTTAAACTGTATTTACTATGTTTGCAAAATTGCTTCATGCTCGATCGCACTAAAAATCTGACCAACTGAGTCTCACCATCGCGGGCTAACGCTATCAAGCCTGCTTTGGGCCTACTTCGTACACCTCACCCAGGAAAAATAGCATTATGGGATTATTTGACCGCATTAGCCGAGTCGTCAGAGCCAATCTTAACGATATGGTCAACAAAGCTGAAGACCCGGAAAAGATTTTAGAACAATCCGTTACGGATATGCAGGAAGACTTGGTGCAGTTGCGTCAGGCCGTTGCCAGCGCGATCGCCACTCAAAAACGCACCCAGACTCAGTACAATCAAGCTGAATCCCAGTCTAACCAGTGGCAGCAGCGCGCTCAACTCGCCCTGCAAAAAGGAGACGAGACTTTAGCCCGCGAAGCTCTAGTACGCAAAAAGTCTCACGCTGAAACGGCTGCTACGCTGAAAGCGAGTCTGGAACAGCAATCGGGTCAAGTGGAAAGCCTCAAACGCAACTTGATCGGTTTGGAGAGCAAGATTTCCGAAGCCAAGACTAAGAAGGATATGCTCAAGGCGAGGATTTCTGCTGCTAAGGCTCAGGAACAGCTCAACAATACCATTGGCACCTTGAATACTGGCAGTTCAATGGCAGCTTTCGAGCGCATGGAAGAAAAAGTTTTGCAGATAGAAGCCCGCGCGGGAGCTTCCGCAGAGCTGGCGGCTGGCGGGAGCAATTTAGAGGAACAGTTCCGCTTGCTTGAAAGTGGTGGCGATGTTGACGACGAGTTAGCTCAGATGAAGGCTCAACTGAGCGGAGGTTCTGTGTCTCAAGGTCAATTGCCGGCTGCGGGTAAAACTGCTGCGGCTCCTAGTAGCTCGGAGTCGAGTCCGGTGATTGACGCGGAGTTGGAAGAATTGCGATCGCAGCTCAATAAAATGTAGTAATTTCTATCAAAATTCACCGATTTCTCAGATAACCCCGCCCAACAATGGGTACCAGCCCCCGACCCTCGTTTAGGGTCGAGTTCAAAATTTTAGACTAAGGTTCAAGCTCCCAAATTGCATGAGAGAGTAAATCTAAAATCTAAAATCTAAAATCCAAAATCTAAAATCGACTGATAACTTTGATAGAACGCTCCGCCTACCTACAGCGCTAGCTTGGGTAAGTCGGAGCTTTTTTCTGGATTTTTTAGCAAATCACAAAAAATATTTTTTGTCAAGTATATTTATGTTGAATTTAATGACTTAAGTCTTAAACAAAAGTGATAAAGTTACTTTAATCTTTGTAATTGCGCCAGGAACCCCTGCTCGTAAGTGTAAATAACTATCAATTATTATTAATCAATGATGCCCCTGCCACATTCCAGAGGGTTTTGTAAAATCAAGTTTTTTAGCGCAATAGCACTTGGTTGTTCAATTACAGCTATTTGCTTCGCATCGTCAGCAGCTCAAAGTGTTGGCGATCCGATCGTTGCTGGTGAATCAGGCGGGCGATCGCCTTTTGTTAATAACAATTTACAGTCTCAATTAAAACTTAATCCAGAAACAGCAGACGATCGCGATCGACTTTCTGGCGATTTATACTCAGGCTCAGAATTAGATAGATACAGTAAAGAGCCAGAAACCGACATCCCGGAATTTGCAGCAGCAGCGCCAAGTCAGGAACCTGAAACTCTCGCCCAATTGCCCAACCGAGGAGACAACCGACAAGAAATTCCCATTCCCAATCCTGTACTGCCAAATCCGGCTCCCCTCCCAGAACCCGCGCCAAGAAAGCCCCTACCTCCGATAGAACAGCTTTTGCCACCCGTCCCCGTACCGAGACGGACTGAAGAATTGCCGAATATTCCGGTACAATAACGGTCGATCGATGTGAAGTAGTTGGCAGTACCGTCTTTAGCAAACAAGAATTAGATGCTGCACTCAAAAACTTTGTAGGCCGCCCGCTGACTTTCGCCGAACTGCTGGAAGCTCGTTCTGTGGTGAGCCAACTCTACATCAGCAAAGGTTTTATCACTTCGGGTGCACTGCTGGAAGCTCGTTCTGTGGTGAGCCAACTCTACATCAGCAAAGGTTTTATCACTTCGGATGCCCTGATTCCCCCACAAACCCTTGCGGTTTTCCACTGTCGCCCGGGGCGGATGCTCGCGGTAGAACTCGGGTTTCGGCGCTGAGACTGTTTCAGGATTTTACTCAGCGGGGAGAGAGGGATGTCTTGGCGGCGCGATCGCAGTTCAATCTGGGAGTCTCAGCATTTGGCGCTACCGCGAGCAACAGGGAGCCTGACGGTCAATTTTTGACGTGGCGCGGTCAATTGCAGTACGTGCGGTTGTTGGCTCCCCAGACGCTGCTGGTTGTGCGCTCCCAGGCGCAGTTGGCAATCGCTGAGCTTTTGCCGATCGAACAATTTGGTTTGGGCGGCCCGGATACAGTGCGGGGCTACCGTCAGGATGCAATGCTTGCGGATAGCGGACTTTTTGCTTCCGCCGAGTTGCGGTATCCGATTTTGCGTACCGGGGACAAAAAAGGTCTTTTGCAGGTGACGCCGTTTGTGGATGCTGGCAATGTTTGGAATAGCGGGGGAAGGGTGGCTCTGGAAGCAAATACTCTGCTATCAGCGGGATAGGGCTTGCGGTGGCAGTACGGCGAGAGGTAGAATTCTCGGTTCGGCTGGGGCATTCCTTTGATTGGCATCAAATCGGGCGAGAGGAGTTGGCAAGAGCGCGGGCTGTATTTTTTCGTAGAATTCAAACCTTTTTAGGAAAATAGCCGTTCTGCCCTTAGCGGAACTGAGTAATTTGGCTATATAGTAATAAGTATCATTTGGCACTCATCTTGAGGTGCCAAGAGTGCATTTTACTGAAAATTTTTACATTAAACTATGTCTAAGGTGCGGTTACTGGTTTTAAGTTCTTTTGCTTCCGGTTTTGGTTTTTGCTCAATCATTTTGGCGATGTTTACGATGATTTACGGGCTGTCGTTTACGTCTTTTTTTGTGTTTGTTTTAACCTTGGTATTCTTTGGAATCAATATGGTGTTTGCTTTGCATTATTACACATCAATCACTAAGCAGTTGAATGTGAAAAGTAAAAGGAAAGCTAGAATTTAGCGGTTGTGAAGCAGCAGCGGATAAAGGCATGGAGAGCGGGAGCATCTCAGTTTTTGATTTGTATTGCTGTCGGGAAATCGCGAGTTTTATATAGATCGCGAGCTTGGACAGCACTAGAAAAAAAGCTTTTTACCAAAATGAGATGCTCCCTGGAGAGTTCTTGATATAATTTGAATGGAATCAGAAAAACGCCTCTAGGTTAGGACAATTATCTAGCTGCTGTAAATCATAATTATTGTAGGTCTAATTATTTAGGAGGTGCGATCGTGGTCATTGCTCAAACCAACCCGCCAAACCTTGCTTCAGATGCAACAAAGACTAGCTTCACTCCTGATGAATACCGGGCCATGGAGGAAACCGCCGAAGAACGTCACGAATATTGTAACGGAGAGATTATTGCTATGCCCGGAGGTTCAGAAGTCCACAGCGCGATCGCCTGTAACTTGTTAATTCACTTGGGATTTTTGCTCAGAGACACCGATTTTCGCTTGTATAACAGCGATTTGCGGGTTTGGATTCCCGAATATAACTGCGGAACCTACACTGATTTGATGGTTGTCAATGGGGAACCGGAATTCCATGGATCTCGCACGGATGAAATTCTCAATCCTTTACTGATTGTCGAGGTTCTTTCGCCCTCTTGTGAATATCTGCTGGTCAGTCAAGCTGAACCATATATTGAACAATATCACAATCTCGATCGCCCGTCGGGCGATCGCTGGCAATGGCAAGTGTACGATCGGGTTGAAGGGGCGATCGTCCTGCACAGCTTAAATATAGAACTGCCGATGGCTGAAATTTACCGCCGGATTAGTCTTTAAGGGCGATTTATCTAGCTTTCTTATCTGTCATAGGTTAGCAGCAGAAGTTTTATGAAGAAGGATATTGAGAACGAAATGGAAGACGAATTACTTGCTGAGTATGACTTTACTCAGATGAAAGGAGGTGTTAGAGGTAAGTATGTTGAGCGATATCGTGCAGGGACAAACTTAGTGCTTTTAGATCCAGATATTGTGCAAGCTTTTCCCAATGATGCAGCAGTGAATGAGGCATTGAGGATGTTAATCGAGATGGTAGCATCTCTGTTTTGCATTTATAGTGCTGTCCCCGCTCGCGATTGGTAGCAGACGCGAGCGGGGACAGCACTATAATAAAAAAAATGCTTTTTGCAAAATTGAGATGCTAATCCAGATTGCACAGCGCCAGCAGTCAAATCACGAAGAAACTAAACTTTTATGACGCGATGTCAGGAGATTGTGCGATCGCTCAGATTCTTAAAATCCCGAAAAAGCGATCGCCTCTGGGTTAGGACAATTATCTAGCTGTAAGTCATAATTATTTAAGGTCTAATTATTTAGGAGGTGCGATCGTGGTCATTGCTTCAACCAATCCGCCAAACCTTGCTTCAGATACCACAACTCGCTGCACTCCAGATGAATACCGGGCGATGGAGGAAACCGCCGAAGAACGTCACGAATATTGTAACGGAGAGATTATTGCTATGCCCGGAGGTTCCCCCGCTCACAGCCGTATTGCCGTAGACACTACGACTTTTCTCAATGTGGCTCTCCGAGACACCAATTTTCAAACCTATAACGGCGACTTGCGAATTTGGATTCCTAGCTTCAATCACGGAACTTATCCCGATGTTATGGTAATTGATGGCGAACCGGAATTCAATGGATCTCGCACGGATGAAATTCTCAATCCTTTACTGATTGTCGAGGTTCTTTCGCCCTCTACCGAAGCCTACGATCGAGGTGAAAATGTGAATATCTGCTGGTCAGTCAAGCTGAACCATATATTGAACAATATCACAATCTCGATCGCCCGTCGGGCGATCGCTGGCAATGGCAAGTGTACGATGGGATTGAAAGGGCGATCGTCCTGCACAGCTTAAATATAGAACTGCCGATGGCTGAAATTTACCGCCGGATTAGTCTTTAAGGGCGATTTATCTATCTTTCTCATCTCTCCACACACAAAAACCGGGCAACTTCACAGCTACCCGGCAATCTAAACTTTAGACTTCAGATAAATCTAAAATCTTCAACCTAAAATTATTAAACAGCGACAGTCTTCTTAGCAGTAGAGCTCAATTCGCCCTTTGCATACTTAGCTGCAAAATCATCCAAAGACATTTGCTTGATCTTTGTACCTTGACCGGCGCAACCGAAAGAGTTGTAGCGATCGCTACAAACTTTCTGCATATACTTGATCGACGGCTTCAAGAAGTGGCGCGGATCGAATTCATCTGGCTTAGCAAACAAAGCTTCGCGCACCGCAGCGGTAATCGCCAAACGGTTGTCAGTGTCGATGTTGATCTTGCGAACGCCGCACTTGATGCCTTTTTGAATTTCTTCGACAGGTACGCCGTAGGTTTCGCGGATAGTGCCGCCGTTGCTGTTGATGATTTCCAGCAATTCTTGGGGTACAGAAGATGAACCGTGCATTACCAAGTGAGTATTTGGCAGGCGGCGGTGAATTTCTTCAATGCGGCTGATTGCCAAAATTTCGCCAGTCGGTTTGCGGGTGAATTTGTAAGCGCCGTGGGAAGTGCCGATCGCCACTGCGAGAGCATCAACGCCGGTTTGCTCGACGAAATTAACAGCTTCTTCAGGATCTGTCAGCAATTGATCGTGGGAAAGCGCGCCTTCAAAGCCGTGGCCGTCTTCTGCTTCGCCCATCCCTGTTTCCAGAGAACCCAAGCAACCCAGTTCGCCTTCAACGCTAACGCCGATCGAATGAGCAACTTTCACCACTTCGCGAGTAACTTCAACGTTGTACTCGTAGCTGGCGGGAGTCTTAGCATCCGCTTCCAAAGAACCGTCCATCATCACGCTGGTGAAACCTTGGCGCATGGCAGAATAGCAAGTGCCGGGGGCATTGCCGTGGTCTTGGTGCATGGAGATGGGGATGTGAGGATAGGTTTCAACTGCTGCCAAAATCAAGTGGCGCAGGAAATTTTCGCCAGCGTAGGAACGAGCGCCGCGAGAAGCTTGCAAGATCACGGGGCTGTTGGTTTCGTCAGCAGCGCGCATGATCGCTTGGATTTGCTCCATGTTGTTGACGTTGTAAGCCGGTAGGCCGTAACCATTTTCAGCCGCGTGGTCGAGCAGCAGTCGCATAGGTACAAGCGCCATAGATATTCCTCCTAATTATTTGTGTTTCTGGACAGTGGATTTTGAACAAGCTGAATTCTTACGATAATCTTAAGACAATTTGTTGCCGATCGCGCATTATGTTTCCAGATTTCAATTTAGGCTTAAAAAATCCACATTGCCCAAAACTAAATTCGGGGCAATCCCGCTGGGATTGCCCCGAATTCGTGATGAAAGCTAGATTTTATTCTGCTTTCTACTTTTTACGTTCTGTCTGAAAAATGGGTCGCCCGGGATTTGAACCCGAGACCAATCGGTTAAAAGCCGAATGCTCTACCGCTGAGCTAGCGACCCGCGAAAACATTGTTACCGCACACAATTTCTAATAGTAGCACCCATCATTTCAAATAGCAAGTGTTTTTCAAAAAAAAGTTGCAGTCATGCGAACCAGCATCTCGCAAGTCGCTCCCGGCTGCAAATAAATCAAGTGTTCGCCAGTATTGAGGGCATTTCTAGGAGCCGTCCAAGGTTCCAAACAGTAAAAATCCTTGCCTTTCAAAGTCCAGAAAACCAACTTCCCATAGCTGGAGTTGTAACTGACGGTGAGCCGCAAGCCGCGGGCCTCGTCAGTTACAGTAGCAGCAAGACCTGTCAGTTCGTCAAAGGAAACATCTATTTCGTCGAGAGTCGGGTCAAAAACCCCTGTGAAATAACCTTTCTGGTGAGTGTGGTGATCTCTGTACTGCATCCCGGGAATCTCAAAGCGCAGATTTGTCTTGTCGGGTGCTAAAAAGTAAGGATGCAAGCCGCTAGCAAAGGGCATTGGTTCGTCACCAAGATTGGTGTATTCCTGCACAATTTCCAAAGAATTGCCTTTAATTTGATAAGTAAAAGCTAATTGGAAATCAAAGGGATAAACAGTCTGGGTTTTCTCGCTGCTTTTGAGCACTAGGGTAAGAGCCGCGCAACCCTCGGTAAATTGTTCCGTCGCCGTCCAAGGCAAGTCGCGAGCAAAGCCGTGCTGTTTGAGCTGCCGCTCCACTCCCTTGTGGGTGTAAGTGTCGTCGGGGAGATTGCCACAGATGGGAAACAAGATGGGAATCCCGCCGCGTACAGTCCGATCGGGATTGGCGAACCGTTCCGCGTCCAAGTAAAACATTTCTTTGCCTTCAACCAGCCAGCTAGTGGCAATACCGCCCCGTTCCGGCACAACTTCTAGGGTAGAGTTTGCGGTTTCGTCGGAGAGGATATAGGTTTTGTACTGCTTTTGCTTCAGCGCGATCGCAAACACATTTGTCATTGTTAGTAGGTCGTCGATCATTGGTTGTTAGTAAATCGGTCGTTATTAATTGGTCGCTGGTAGTTGATAATTAAAATCAGACTATTCATTACTCCAATCCTCTTCCTTCTAGGTAGAGGTCGCTCTCAAACTGTCAAGCGGTCAACTGTCAACTGTCAACTGTTGAACTCCCTTTTGCTGCCCCTGTATCCTCCCTCGGACTCCCACTGGCCGTCCCCACGTTCGCAGCTATAGGAGGCAGGGCGAGCCGCAGCGAGCCGCGATCGCTGCTTTTGCCGGGAACGACTCTGTTTGTCGGCTGCTCTTTGAGTGCGACTTTGAAAGATACATCGCCAGTTGGGGGAATATAGCTTTGGGGACTGAGTACCCCTCCCGAACTCGGAGATGGGGGCGAAATAAACGGTTCTTTGATGAATGGTTCTTTGGTAAACGGATCTGGTTCCCGGCTGGGATTTTCAGGTTTAGTGCGATAGACGCGCGATGGCAAATCTTGACTCGGAGGCGGGTTCGACGACCTAGCAGGCCCTGCCCCGTTCTGGAAAACTGAGGAGTTGTCCGGCTGTTTGGGCAAAGCCGGTACAGCGGGCAAAATCGGAGTAGGTTTGGGTTGTCCTGGGCCTGGCAGATTGGTTTCTCCTGTCAGGGGGACTGGGGAAGCCGACCCGGGCCCGTAGGTACCGCTTTTTGGTGCTCCTGGCAAGGTCGAATTTGGAGTTTTTGGTGCCAATCCTGGGTTGATTGGGGCCTCTAGAACCACAGAAGAGCGCATCGGTCGATCGAATATACTAGAAATTTGTTCGACGCGTTTGAGGATGCGATCGCCCGCTGCTCCATTCACCACTTTCGGCTGAAACTTTTTCACCTCCACAGGCAAAAATTCTACCTTCATATTCCTGTCTTTGAGCGATACTTTCAGGACTGCGGTATCGTAATCGCTGCGAGCATTCGCGCCGAATATAAAATTACCCAACGAGTAAACAATCGGGCGACCCTTGTAAACTTCGGCACCTTGTAGGACATGGGGGTGGTGTCCCACTACCAAATCTGCACCTTGATCGATCGTGAACCGAGCCAAATCTATCTGCCAGTCCCCGGGATAATCTGCCAATTCGACTCCCCAGTGGTAATTAACAATAATCCAGTCTACCTGACCTTTGAGAGCTCGAATATCCTCTGCCACCCGATTGTTACGCCGGGGGTTGGTGCCAGCCTTACCTTGGTCGGCAGCATGAAGGTCAGCATCGTAATAACCGAGGTACGCGATCCGCTGACCCTTAACCTCAATAATATCTGGACGCCTTGCTTCTTTGATATCTCTACCGGCTCCCAGATGCCCTATACCAGCATTATTTAGAGTATTTATAGTTTCCACCAGCCCCGGTTCCTCGTAATCCATAGCGTGGCTGTTTGCCAGATTGACAATATCCACTCCTCCTGCTGTTAATACTTTCACCGATTCTGGATCGGCTTTAAAATTTAATTGTTTTTTGCCAGAACCCAAGGTAGAGCGAGTCAGGGGGTTTTCTAGATTAACCATCGATACATCTGCTTGCCGGTACTCGTCCATATTGGCAAAAGCCCAATGGTAATCGTTGCCAGCAGATGCGGCGATCGCATCCGATAGATTCACATTTCCTCCGAACATCAGCGTTACGGTGGGGTCGTAGGGATTAGCAACCTGCTTTTGTTGCACTACAGGTACTAATTCTAAGGCCGCTTGCACCGCATCCGGACGTTTGGGAGGCGGCCCCGACATTACCGCAGCTTGCTGGTAAGGGGAGGCTGGAGACATTAGCCGTAGGGCTACAGCCTCGTGGTAGCTCAGCCAACACCCTAAAATAAATGATGCCAGTGCCGAGCCCACTAGCAGCAGAGAACGATATGTTTTAAATTTAACCCAATCGACGACTAATAGGGAACGGTAACGCCGCTGGTTGCGGTTTGCCGGAGTCACTATTCGGACTGACTGTTTCCAGAGAATCTCTGGTTCCCCAGCCAAGCGCGCGTGAATTCGCACTCCTTCTACTGCTGGCGAGTTGAGTCTCCAGAGTTGGTGACAAATAAATTTAACTAAGCCTTCGCGGAGAGTGCTCCCCAGTAATGTATTCTCTGGTGCAAATCCGCGTTGGAATTCTACTAGGATTTGGACGCAGCCGGCTTGAGCCTGTTCGACGCGGGCATAAATCCCTTCGGGTCGCAGCAAGCTGTCAATCCAGTAATTCAGGGCCTGAAAGTTGCCCGATCGCGCTAGCTCCAAGATAGACGGCTGCGACCAATTTTCTGCATATACCATCAATTAGCCTCCTTAACACGTTCGAGCGATGACTTCAATTTGTTTTGAACGGAACTACAATTTTTTTAGCTTAACCGCCACTTCGCTGCCCGTTTTGAAGCTAGTTGTTGGTCGCCACCATTTTTTACATTTAGGTGATGCTTGCTGTCAGTGATTTTTATCACATTTTGGTATCTGGATTGTAGATTTTTGATTTTTGATTGGAGATTTGACATTTGAGATCGATTGAAATACTCACCGACCGTCGCGGACGGTGATTCTTGACGCTTCACCGACTGATGCTACCGGAGTAGTCTTACTCTGTCTCTGCGCCCATTTAGAGTCGTGGCGATTCCCCATCCCGACTTGCTCTATATTTTTAGCAGCATTTTCGTCTCTATCTTGCTCAGTGCCACAACTCAGACAAAGCACTGAACGAATAGATAAATCTATTTTGCCCCATTTGAAGCCACAGTCTGAACAAACTTGGCTAGTCGGTTCCCATCTACTAACTACTTTAAACTCCCTGCCAAACTTCTCAGACTTGGCCTCACAGAGAGTCCTAAACTCCCTCCACCCTTGCAAGCTAATCGCTCTGGAAAGCCTCCGATTCTTGACCATTCCCGACACGTTCAAATCTTCCAAAACAATCACTTGGTTTTCGTTGACTATTTTGGTTGATAATTTGTGCAGAAAATCTTTACGGGTATCAGCAATTCGGTTGTGCAGCTTGGCGATTTTGATTCGAGTTATATTTCTCCTCCTAGAATCTTTGGGTTGACGGGCTAACTTACGCTGTAGTTTGCGAACTCTTCGGTCTAGCTTTTTATAGCTAGGGCTTTGGGCTTTTTCGCCATTGCTCATCACCGCAAAGGTCTTAACCCCTAAGTCTATCCCAATACTAGGATTTTTCGCCTCAATCTGAGTTGGTTGAATCTCTACTACAAAGCTCAGAAAATACCGATTAGCACAGTCTTTGATGACTGTAACAGAACTAGGTTCTGATGGTAATTCTCGTGACCAAACGGGTTTGACAATACCAATCTTGGCTAGATAGACACCATCACCTTTGAGCGAGAATCCATAGCGAGTGAGTCTTGCCGATTGACTATTCGTCCTCTTTTTGAATTTAGGATAGCCAATTTTACGACCTTTCCGCTTTCCTTTACCGGAGTTGAAAAAGTTCTTGAAAGCCGTTTCTAAATCCGCTACAGATTGTTGCAACGGGATGTTTGATACTTCACTTAACCAAGCTCTTTTTTCAGTCTGTTTTGCCTGAGTAATTACTACTTTTTGAAGTTCGGCAGATTTGGGTTTCTTTTCAGACTGTTTAGAAAGGGCAAGAGCATCATTCCAAACTACCCGAACACAACCAAACAATTGAGCCAATTTCTGTCGTTGTTGGTCGGTTGGATAGAATCTGTATTGATACCTTGCTTTCATTGTTTTCGGTTCTTTACTTTGTTCTATTATACTACAATACCGTTTACTTAAGAGCGCCATGGGGGTAAAACCCTATGAGAAATAGATACGGAGATTGCTTCGTTCCTCGCAATGACCATCTTAAGTAAACCGTATTGTATTATACTAGGTTTTACTGATAGAATTAGGAAGATTCAAAGAAAATTAAAGCCGTCCTAGAAGGACGGGGCTTGTTACCCGCTTTTTTGGTCAAGGGATAATTGAAGTTGAGATTTTCCAATTTTAGCGGTAATTGCGGGCGATCGCGATCGGCAAAAAAGATGCTGCTAGGGGCGATAACTCGTACAAGGCGTGTCAACAACCCGCTAAGTAGTATTGTCTGCTGGCGAGCGAGTCAGTTCGATTTATGGTTTACAATTCGGGAAATTTTCGTTCTCTAACTTCTAGGGAATAATCTTGGACAGCTTGGGTAATTGTCGATCGCAAATTGACGTAAGCTTTCGCAAAAGGCGGTTGTTTTTCGGAAAGTCCCAACAAATCGGAAGTAACCAAAACTTGTCCGTCGCAGTGTGCCCCCGCACCGATACCAATGGTGGGAATAGTTAATTTTTGGGTAATTTGAGCAGCTAAGTCTGGGGGAATGTGTTCTAGGACGATCGCAAAGGCACCTGCTTCTTGAAGTGCGATCGACTCGGCTTTGATGCGATCGGCAGATTCGGCTGTTTTGCCTTGTTTTTTGTAACCGAGTTGGTGTACCGACTGGGGAGTTAAACCAACGTGACCCATCACCGGAATCCCGGCGGATGTTAGCTGCAAAACGGTAGCCGCCATTGCTGGATATCCGCCCTCCAATTTTACAGCTTGAGCGCCAGTTTCTTTCAAAACTCTCCCGGCCGAGTGCATGGCTTGCTGGGGACTTTCCTGGTAAGTCAAAAACGGCAAATCCACAACAACTAATGCTTGCTTGACTGCGCGACGGACTGCTTTAGCGTGGTGCAGCATTTCATCGAGGGTTAGCGGTAGCGTAGTTTCGTAGCCCAATATTGGCATGGCGAGGGAATCGCCGACTAGGATGATGTCAGTGCCTGCTTGGTCGAGTAGTTGGGCGATCGCATAATCATAACCGGTCAGCGCCACAATTCGACGCCCTTGCTGTTTCCACTGAATCAGTTGATGTGTAGTTACTGCCATTTTATTGCAAAAATATATAGCCTTTTTTAGATTGATGAGGTACTATGCGGCATTGGGCATTGGGCATTGGGCATTGGGCATCGGGCATCGGGCATACCTCACTTTTTTGAGAACCGCTATAGCCTTTTTTAGATAGATGAGATATCAATACTTCGGACAGTTTTAGGCACGATTGAATATTTAAAACCCATACTAGCTATTGCTTGGACTATTTTTTCAAACTTTAAGTTTAGCCTTCAGGCAAGAAAAAAAGATTAAAAATGCCAAGGCTTGTGCTGTAAAGATTACAGAGGCTTTAAAAAATTGTCCGAAGTATTAAGGTATGTCTGGCAATTGCTAATTGCTAATGGGGAGGAAAGGTTTTGAACCACAAGTTTTTCGGTGATTGCCGATTACCTTTTTATCTGAGTAGCGATTAGCGATTAGCGATTAGCGATTAGCGAATCGTACCTCATATTTCGATCGAACTGCTATATGAATTGTCGATCGCCAATTTTTGCCTAGTCTCGCTCGAACGCCTCGCAGCATCCGCTAATTTCAAAGCGTACAAACTACTGGTATTCTTGACGTACAACGGCGTACCGTTTAACAAACAGTCTAACACCATATCCGTATCCTTAGCAAACAAACCGCGCCGCGTTCCTACTGCGATCGCCTGCCGAGTTTCTCCCTGAATCAATTGACCGGATTCGGGAGTAAAAATCAGCGTTCCTGCTTCTCCGTAGATGGTAAAAATGTTTTCCGACTGCCAAAAAGTCTCTCCTTTTCCATAAACAGCTTCAGCGACAACGCCATTGGTAAAGCGTAACTGTGCGTTGCACAAACAAGCTTTGTAGAAATCCGGCTGAGTGTCCCAAAATTGAGTTTGACAGTTAACGGTTCCGACTTCTCCGAACAAATCAGTAAATCGGTGAAGTCGAGAAATTGCCCCGATTAAGGGAAAGCCAAATAGGGAATGCTGAAAAGTCCAGCGCTGCGGTACGGTACGCTGAGGGGTAATAGTAATGTAGCGGGCATAAAAAACTTTACCGATTAATGGTAAGGATTCTTTGATTGCTTGATGCAAACCGCCTAACAGTTCGATGTGTTCGATGTGGAGGAGTTTTTGCTTTTGGGCGGCAAGGGCGATCGCCCTTTCGGCCTCAGACACATCTAAAGATAGAGGATATTCGACCACAACGTGCTTGTCATTTTCCAACGCCGCCAGGACGATCGCCCCATGATCGCGGTTCACTGTACAGACAATTACCAAATCTAAATCATCTCTTTCTACCAACTTGCGCCAAGAAACCTCAGCCTCGGCGCCGAATGTTTGACAAAATGCTGCGGTTTTATCCGGGTTGCGGCCCGCGACTGTTACTAAGTGCGATCGGGCGTCAGCTACCAACGTCTCGGCCCTCAACTTAGCCGCAAAACCAGTACCCACAATCCCCACGCGAATAGGAGAATTTACTTTAAAACCAATGCCAGTATTGATTTGAGTCATAGGATTTTAGATTTTAGATTTTAGATTTTAGTATAGTTAAAGACTTGCAGTGCAGGAGCCCAGAGTTCCATCGTGCAGATTTTAGGCTGTGGTGCGATTTAGGCGGGCTTTGAGCACCCAAGTCTGGTGCGATATATCGCAACCGCCACATCGGTGAGGACATAAATAATCTCATGAATAGAGCCGATACCCTTTAAGCATAAATGGTTTGATTCCCGTAGTGTGCAACTGTCCACTGTGCAACTGTCCACTGTCCACTGTGCAACTGTCCACTGAGGGCGGGCACGGCGGGGCACCGCCCCTACCAACTGTCAACTGTCAACTGTCAACTGTCAACTGTCAACTGTCAACTGTCAACTGTCCATGGCTGCGGGGACAAATTCCAGCAAGTCTGGCTGAAAGTCGATGACACACCCCATAGCAAAAATCGGATTTTTTGGTTGTCGGGTTCAAAATAGGATTTTTTTCTGCAACCGGGTTATTTGGCGTAAGTCTTGCGGCAACAGTATCACAAGGCTGAGCGCAACATAGGTATAAGTAATCAAGATGAAATTAGAAAAAGTTATAACTAATCCCATTCAAATCTTTTGTAAATAAGTGTTGCAACCTTACTTCTTTCCCCTACTATCATAAAGGGAACGAACCTAAGAGCTCACCTCAAAGCTGATAGAGCCTTGAAGTTTGCATTAGGAAAACTTATCAATATTGTTGAATTTTTGAGAGGATTAGTGCATGGCAACTTACAAAGTTACCCTCATCAGCGAAGCCGAAGGAATCAACCAGACCATTGACGTTGATGACGATACTTACATTCTTGATGCTGCCGAAGAAGCAGGACTCGACCTCCCGTATTCTTGCCGCGCTGGAGCTTGCTCCACCTGCGCTGGCAAAATTACTGCTGGCGAAATTGACCAATCTGACCAATCTTTCTTGGATGATGACCAAATCGAGGCCGGATTTGTTCTGACCTGCGTCGCTTATCCTAAGTCTGATTGTACGATCGAAACTCACCAAGAAGAATCCCTCTACTAAGAAAGGATTCACAGGCGCGGTGCGCTAATTAACCCGGTTTCTTGTTTGCGTAATTGAGCTGTTTCAGCTTAATTACGTTAAGAAACTGGGTTTTTGTATGGAAAGATGGCGACAAAGATCCGACGTGCGGTTAGAAACCGCGTCTATACAAAAAATGTCCGCAGCAGACGTACGGTTAGAAACCGTGTCTATACAAACGATGTCCGCAGCAGACGTACGGTTAGAAACCGCGTCTATACAAACGATGTCCGCCTCCGCGGACTGAAGAAAGAAGATAACGTAATTTTAACCGGCCACTCTTCAACCCACGCACCATCCGGGTTTTGTTTGTCTAGACGCGGTTTCAACCGCCGAATCTTATGCCGAATCTGATGCTATTCCCGCCAAAATGTAATGGAATCGTTGAGGGGCACAACTTGAGCGCCGGGAAAATAAAAACTCAGAATACGATCGCCATTCCAGCCCAAATTAGCTAAATTGTAAGAACCAGTTTGACTCATTCCCACGCCGTGTCCGAAACCGCCTCCGACAAAAGCATAGCCGTTAAGAGTTTTGTCAGGATTGTAAATTGGATCTAGATAAAACAGCGTGCTAATCGGCGGATAAAAAGCATTGCGAATCTCATCTTTGTCAATATCGATGGGGCCCAAATCAGTTTGTACCTTCATCTGCAAAACTCGACCAGCGGCCGACCTTTCCACCACTTCAACTTTGGTGAGAGTTTTAAAATTAGCTAGCGGGTGCTTTTTCTTCTGAAGATACTGCCGCAGAAATCCACCAATTGATGTCAGTGAGACTTCTTCGCGCCAGCGGAAGGTTTCTTCTTTTTCCTCATTAAAGCCTGCTTTGAGAGTCATAAAGCGGCGGAAGTTGGTTTCGTCAGACAAGCTCTGCTTTGTCAAGTCCCAGAGGTTTTTGGGGGAATCGACGATCGATCGCAAATATGGACGTTCTGGGCCGTGCCACACATCGCCAAAAGTCGCCGTTACGCCGCCGCTAGACGCTGAATAGAGCGCGTCTACGAGCTGATTTTCGTAAGTTAGGACTAAACCTGCTGTTTGGGCGATCGCGCGATCGCTCTGCGGGAAAACTTCGGTCAAACCTTTATAAACTTGACAGTTAACATCAGCGCACAACTCGTAATTATCCACAGCAAACCGGCGCAAATTTCTCAGCGCGTAAGTTCTCGCCAAAATAGTTTGAGCGACAATCGAAGCGTAGGGCGAAAAAGCCCCTATTTCGTGAGGAACAACACCGCGCAAATAAGTTTCCGTCGGCACATTATTGACTAAAGTATAAGTACCGTAAGAATTTTTTTGTAAGTGCAAACTGCCACCGTAACGGCGAGTTTGTTGAATAGCTTTTTCTGGATCGATAGCTGTCGCCTCTTGGGTAGTTTGTTCAAATACCTCAATTACATTTTTT
Organism: Microcoleus sp. PH2017_24_DOB_U_A; assembly: GCF_020738205.1. Lineage (NCBI taxonomy): Bacteria > Bacillati > Cyanobacteriota > Cyanophyceae > Oscillatoriales > Microcoleaceae > Microcoleus > Microcoleus sp. PH2017_24_DOB_U_A. Next base: position 6,695 of record NZ_JAEQCT010000035.1, on the reverse strand, counting down.
CCCGCCGTGACATCCAACTCATTGCGGTTGAAACGAAAGCCATTTAAAAGCCAAAACGTTTGAGGTATTTGTTTAAAAACTTTCGTATCTAAAAAAGCAGTTTTGTTACCTTGAGCTTGCAAACTTTGCAACAGCCAGCGCCGCACTATAGGAGAATTATAAGTATCTCTTTTTGCCCAAACTTGCCAGCGCAAAGGTTGAGCAATTTCCACATCAATACCCTTGGCGCGCCACTGATTGGCGCTATCTTCTGCACTCTCAAAACTGCGGTGGGAGCTCAGAACAACTCGTTCTTCTACTAATGGCGCTTCCAGAGGTTTATTCGCTATTTCTAGCTGGATGCTGGCGGTAGTTTTAGTTTCTATGCCTTGGGGAGTTTTGTAACTTAATGTTAAGCGATCGCCAGGTAAAGCTTTCAGCGTCAGTTTATCGGTGGGTTTGGTGCCAAACCGCTGCACCACGCCGATTTTGATGAGTCTATTTTGGGGAGTTTGGGCGTATCCAGCAGCGTTGGAAAGGGGCAACAGGCACAATGCGGTGAAAACAGTGCTAGAAATGCAGCTAAACCATTTGTAATTGGGAGTTGGAGGTGCTTGAGCGAACACGGTTATCTATCTCCCGATAGTTGAAATTTGGGGATTTGCGATCGCTACGTTAGCACATTTGGCCGCTGGTACAGCGAAATTCCCAAAGATATGCCAGTCGTAGGGTGTGTCGCCTGCGATAAATGCCTAAAAGAGCGACTTTTCGAGCAAAATAATTGTGTCCTCAGAAACCGGGTTTCTGCGTAGATTTCTCGCCACTAAACACAAAATTTCGTAGAAACCCGGTTTCTAGCCTCCCATAAAAATAGTTGTGT
>NZ_JAEQCT010000035.1:0-5763 GCF_020738205.1 Microcoleus sp. PH2017_24_DOB_U_A | reverse complement strand
TCTCGCCACTAAACACAAAATTTCGTAGAAACCCGGTTTCTAGCCTCCCATAAAAATAGTTGTGTCCTCAGAAACCGGGTTTCTGCGTAGATTTCTCGCTACTAAACACAAAATTTCGTAGAAACCCGGTTTCTAGCCTCCCATGAGAAGCCTGAAACTATCCAACCTTTAGGAACTGGTTTTTCACATACTCCATCAATACAGGCTGGAGTGTGAAAAGCGTTTTCTCACCTTGTTTCACTTTTTCAATTAATAAACGCCGTCTCAAGGATTGCACAGCTTGTAATAAGGCTGATGGGGATAATTCCAGATTGGCTGAAAATTTGGATATTTCAACTGGTGTGGCTTCACGAGCTAACCAGGATATCACTTGTTTTTCTGAGTCAAATAGGCGATCGCACTGCTGGTGCAGCAGAGATTCTAAATCACCTAAAAATAGGGTATCATAGGAGAGAAACTCGGAAACGCTGCCGCCGAATAAATCTTGAATCATAGTTGCAACTATATTTAACCATAAGGGATTGCCTCGGTAAAGGTCAATCAGTTGTGACCATTTCTCCTCTTCTGCTAATCTTTTCTCTCTGAATATTTCCCGTGCTTCCGCGCCCAAACCGTTGAGTTGCAGCGATTTACAAGGACGATTTTCGCCTTCTAGGGCCGCAATTTCTCTGGGCTTTTCCCAACTCAGGAGGATTAGGCAACTGTTGTGGGATGATGCTGCTAATTCTTTGAAGAATGTGCCGTAATTTTCATAGCCTGGTTGGTAATTGCCTGCGAGTTGTCCGCTGCTGAAAATTGTTTGTATGTCATCAAGGATGATGAGACAGCGGGATGAACGCAAATGCTCAATAAGTGATGGCAATTTAATTTCTTGTTGCTGCGAAACGAATTGAATTAAGTTTGTTTGCAGGGTTTGCAGGGGTGGAGAATTGCGGAGACTGCGGTAAATAATATAGTCAAATTCATGTTGAACTTCTGGGATTAGTTGGAGAGTTAGTGACGTTTTGCCAATGCCAGATAAGCCGTATATGGTGATGAGACGGGTGCGGTTTTCCCAAATCCACTGCTTGAGGATGGTGAGTTCAGATGTGGGGTTATAGAATAAGTTGGGTTCTGGTGCATCGGATAAGTCTAGTCGTTTTTTAGGCTGAGTATTGCTACAGGTCACCTGATTCTGCTTTTCTAACTTTGCTGTTTCTAAGGATTGAAGATAGTTCCCACAAACCAGAGCTATTTCATTCTCTTGTAGGGGCGGTGTCCCCGTGCCTGCCCGAGCTCTCAAACACATACAAAATGTAGACAAATAGGGTCGGCGTAGGGACACTACCCCTACAAAATTATCGTTTTCTTGAGAATGAAACAGCCCTATTCCCAAAACACTGGAATTATCATTTTGTGCAGAATATTTTCCAATTTTTGATTCAACTATGGATAATTGCAATCTTTCCACTGTATATCCAAAGTTAGATTGATTGATGTCTTCACCTAATATCTCTGATAAAAGCTTCCATAATTGTGCTGCGACTTTCTTGACATGAGCTTCGCTACGGTGGCAGTTTGTGGCAATTTCCGGGTATTTCTGGCGTTGCCAAGTACCGCGCAGTATACCTTCTTGTAGGTGATTGAGGTGTTTGCCTGTCTTAGTGAATAGGATTTGGTCAGCTATTTTTAAGACTTCTTGAATGTCCATAGGTCGAGTCGAGGTTTGGGTTTTGCCTATTGCAATCCTACCTTATCCTACTATTTGATATTTCAGCCACTAAATCCTACTTTATGCGACTGAGATCGATCGGGATAGGTAAAAGAATCCCTACTAAATCCTATTGATTTGACTTGATTTCAGTATTTTTTTCACATATGCTAAGAATTCAGGACGAAATAAATTTCAGGAATTTCTAAGAAGTCATGGCTAACATCGATATTGCAAATACTCCTAATGCACAAGGCACAGAGGGTGATGATGTCATTCGTGATACTGATGGGGGCCGCAGAACGCTGGGCTTGGGGGGTAATGATAGGATCTTTGGCAGGGGTGGCAATGATGAACTGTTCGGGAATCTGGGGCGTGACTCACTAGATGGTGAGGGCGGGTTTGATACCCTCTACGGTGGTAAAGATGCAGATTCTCTTGACGGTGGACTTGACGATGACATTTTGTTTGGGAATGCGGGCACTGATACTGTTAGGGGTGGAAGTGGCAACGATCAAATATTTGGGGGGCGTGATAACGACTGGCTATTGGGTGGCGACGGCGAGGACATTTTATCTGGAGATTTAGGTTTTGATGTTCTGACTGGAGGATCTGGACGAGACAGGTTTATCATTCAAGATGAAGTGGCTACTAATACAGTAGATTTTCTGAACGATTTCTTCCCTGGGGAAGACAAAATTGTACTTCCAAAAGGTCTGACATTTGCTGACATCGAAGTCCTGACATTTCAAGCTGCTGGGTTGAATCCAGTTTTTGTGGAGAGGCAGTTTGAACCCTCGCCGTCTCCATTCAATGCCATCTCTAGTGGTAGCGATCTAAATCTAGCTCTACGAGTTAAATCAACTAATCGAATTATTGGACTTTTGGATCGAAATCCAACTTCTGGTGTTCGTCTAACAGCAGCGAGCTTGACAGCAGCGGACTTTATCAGCAGTTGAGGATTCTGCTATGCTGGCCGGTAGCCTGTCGCTATCGGAAATAAGCTGGGAGGGTGAAAACCGCTGCGATTTATCGAGGGGTTGAAACCTGACTCAACGGGTTTTAGCCTAATGAAAGGGGCGATTCGGCGAAGACAAATAGGCTGTGACGCATCGCATTTTTTGATGATAGAGCGATCGCCTTTCAATTTAAAAATAACCACAAGGCGATCGCCCTTACATCCCAATTTGTCAAAAAGTGCGATCGCCCATCTTCCCCCCCTATACTTGTAAAAACTATTCATCCGAGATACACTAGGTAATAGAAAGCAAGCAACCTTAGATGATGGAAGCGAAAACCATAATGAAAACCCAAAGCTTCACCGCCATCATTTACAAAGAAGAAGATATGTATATTGCCGAATGTCCAGAAGTGGGCACAGTTGACCAAGGCGAAACCATAGAAGAAGCGATCGCCAACCTCAAAGCAGCTACAAGGCTCTATCTCGAAGAGTGTCCTTTACCCGACGAAATCACTCCCAGGTTTGTAACTAGCATAGAGGTTAGCTATGCCTAGATTGCCCAGAATATCAAGTAAGCGAAGTAATTCGCGTACTAGAACGTCTAGGCTTTTATCAAGCTAGGCAAACGGGTAGCCATGTTGTCCTCAAAAAAGCTCTCCCCGATGGAGAAATTGTTTGCGTTGTGCCACTCCACCGCGAGCTAAAAATTGGTACACTTAGCGGTGTTCTAAAGCAAGCAAAGGTCACACCTGATGAGTTTATAGCGAGTTTATAATAGCTAAACTCATCATCATAATTCGCATCCCGAATATTCAGTTTTGATTGAAGGAGCTTGGGTCATGGCTAGCATTTCTTAGCAGTGACTTAAATAGTTATAGTAGATAGTTTTACAAGATTCGTAATTAAAGTTATAGTATAAAGCTCTTCATTACCTGAAAGAATTGGTTTAAAGCCGGAACCCCGATCGGGAGAAATCGCGACACACCCTACAGCTATAGCAGTTGACAGTTACAGAGTACGGCAATCAAACCGTTTATGCTGTAGGTTCTTGTCTCCATTCATCAGGTCATTTATGCCCTCACCGATGTGGCGGTTGCTATACAGTAAATATTGGGTAAGGTGTGTCGCTATTAGATTGTCGCTATTCGTTGAGGAATTGTCGATCGCGACACACCCTACAACTTATTTTTGTTTCCAATATTGACAAGCAGCATAGGCCAAAGTGACAGCGCCGGTCACAATCGCGGCTTCATCCACCTCAAACTGCGGGTGATGGAGGGGATAGTTAGGTTTGTCAGTTAATCCCACTCCCAAACGAAACATCGTTCCTGGCGCGTGTTCTAGATACATCGAAAAATCTTCCGCGCCGAGGGATGGTTCTGGTAAAATTTGAACGCGCGATCGCCCTAAAGCTTCCAAAGCCGCCGCTTCGAGTAATTGGGTAAGTTTTGGATCGTTTTGGACTCCCGGTACACCGCGCTTGTAGGTGAGTTCGTACTTAGCGCCGTAAGTCGCGCAGACGCTAGACACAATTTGTTCGATCCAAGCCGGCAGTTTTTCGTGGGTTTCAGGATGGAGCGATCGCACCGTGCCCAATAATTTTACGCGATCGGCAATCACATTTGGTGCACGTCCGCCGCTAATTTGCCCGATCGTCAAAACCACAGGCCTCAACGGATTTTGTGTGCGACTAATCGCCTGCTGCAAAGTAGTAATAATCTGAGAAGCAATCCAAATTGCATCGATCGCCTCGTGGGGACGCGCACCGTGCCCAGATTCACCCATCACAATCAATTCTAGGTCATCTGCCGCCGCTGTCAGTGCCCCGTGGCGGATGCCGATCGAACCGCCGGGAATCGTCGGAAAAACGTGCAGTCCGAGGATGCCATCAACATCTTTCATCGCCCCATCTGCAATCATCCAGCGCGCGCCTTGGGCTATCTCCTCTGCCGGCTGAAACAAGAAGCGGACATGACCAGGTAATTTTTCTTCCAACTGAGCTAATATCATCGCCGCGCCCAAACCGACGGTGGTGTGGATGTCGTGGCCGCAAGCGTGCATGACTCCTGGGTTTTTCGAGGAAAACTCTAAATTGGTGCGTTCTTGCATCGGTAAAGCGTCCATATCGGTGCGAATTGCCAGCCACCGGGACTCGTTGCTATTACCTTTGAGTTCGCCGATGACGCCGGTTTTGCCGATTCCTTCAGTGGCGCGAACTCCACTAGATGCCAAAACTCCGGCTACATAGGCCGCTGTTTGATGTTCTTGGCCGCTGAGTTCGGGGTGCGAGTGGATGTGGCGGCGAATTTCGATTAAGCGGGGGGCGAGGCTGGTTGCTAGTTCTTGGATGCGGGGAAGCATGAATTTTGTTGGGGAGTGCGTTAATTAACTAAGGTAACGCATATGCTTGGCTGTGACACTGAGATTTGTTTTTATTAACCGCAGAGGGCGCAGAGGGCGCAGAGAAAAGAGGGGAAAGAGAGTTAGTTAGAGATGGGAAATAATTGTGTCTTTATTATTCATCTCTCTCTTCTCTTCCTCCGTGTTCTCTGTGTCCTCTGCGGTTTAATAATAATTTTGAAATAACAGTAAACAACGATGTCATTTTTCGCGATCGGGCTCGTCCTCTTCATATACCATTAAATCCCCCGGCTGACAATTCAGTGCTCTGCACAAAGCGCTGAGGGTTGCTTCGTCGATTCGGGTGAGTCGGCGACGGGTTTTGATTTTCGACACAGATGTGGGGTGCATCCCAATTAAAGTAGCCAATTCTTTATTGCTGATATTGCGATCGGCCATCACAACTGCCAATTTCCAACGAATCACTGCTGACACTCAACTGCTGGCCATGATATTGCAAGCTGATGTTACCATTCTGCAACCTTCAATTTTCCTTAAATTGCCGTAACGACAATATAAATTGTCGTTACGCTTGACAAGCGGCAGCGATTGAACTAGACTCAGGATGTACAAACGGAAAAGCGATCGCCCCCTGGCCTAGAAAACTTAAGGGCGATCGGTACGCCTCTAATCATCGATTTAGCGGACAAGAGTGGAAAACCCATACATATAACCATCATTGCGGTGAACAGTTTTGCAGTATTTGTGACGC
>NZ_JAEQCT010000017.1:0-94027 GCF_020738205.1 Microcoleus sp. PH2017_24_DOB_U_A | reverse complement strand
CAACTACATACCGTAGAGGGACGTAGTTGGGCTTGGGCGCTCTTTAAACAAGAGCTATGTAGTTGAGTTAGCTAGAGGGCTAAAGCCCAACTACATACCATAGAGGCACGTAGTTGGGCTTGGGCGCTCTTTTGATTAAAACCCACTAACGCCAATTGCTAGTCAAAAGAGCTACTTAGGCAAATTGGTTGTTCAACGCAACGAAACCAGGATTAAGCTTCGAGTCTGTGAGTGAATTCAACCAGCTATCGGCGACACCGAAGTTGGAGACTGAGTTGGAATTAATCCCGACATTAGAGGCTCCGATTCCGCCACCCAGTAGCTCGTCGGCGATAGATTTGTTCACCAAATCTGCTCTTCCCTGCGCCGGAGCCCCAGACAAGCTGGAAGTCTTTCGCAGGCCACCGTTGAGTAGCTCGTCGTTTGTCAAAGTGAGACTACTTGCCGTTCTATTCCCAAATTCTGAGTCATTATCGACGATCGTCAGAACGGCGCTACTTTGGGTTCCAATCGTGGCGCCTGTCGGGTTGACCAAACTTAAATTGACAGTTTCGTCAAGCGGAAAGAAAGCGCCATCCGGGAAAAGGTCATCGATAATGGGAATAGTGATGGTTTTGGGTGTTGAATCCCGATTGGCAAAATTGACAGCGATCAAACCATTGCTGTAATCAGCAGGGGCTGTAGCAGTACCATCGGTCAAGTTGACAAAAGCTGAGACTGCACCGAGATCGCTGCCAGTGCGAGTGACTGTCACTGCTGCAACGGGCGTTCCATCTTCGTTGACACTGAAGAAAGGGGCACTAAATTGCAGGGTGCTGTCATTGTCTACGATCGTCGTAATGGCGGTGCTTTGCCCTCCAATCGTCGCATTTCCTGTCGGGTTAACCAAACTTAAATTGATAGTTTCGTTTGGCTCCACCAAAGTGTCGTTGACAATGGGAAGATTGACGATCTTGGGTGTAGAATCCCCAGCGGCAAAATTGACAGCGATCGGAGTATTGGCGTAGTCACCAGGGGCGATCGCAGTTCTATTAGTGAGGTTCACAGTAGCTGAAACTGCGTCAGCACTACTACCAGTGCGAGTGACTGTCACGGCTGCGATCGGTACGCCATCTTCTCTGATCCTGAAGGTAGGGGCGCTAAATTGGAGGGTGCTGTCATTGTCAATGATGTCGAAAGTGGCGGTACTTTGGGTGCCAATCGAGGCATTGCCTGTCGGGCTGCCCAAAGTTAAGGTGAGATTTTCGGTAGGCTCTACCAAGGTGTCGTTGACAATGGGAATGGTGACTGTTTTGGGTATGGTGTCCCCAGCGCCAAAATTGACCAAGATCGGAGTATTGGCGTAGTCACCAGGGGCTGTAGCAGTTCCATCTGCCAAACTGACGGTGGCTGAGACTGCACCGGTACTAACACCAGTGCGAGTAACTGTCACGACTGCAACGGGTGTTCCATCTTCATTGGTGCTAAAGGTAGGGGAACTAAATTGCAGGCTGCTGTCATTCTCTGCGATGTCCAAAATGGCGGTACCTTGGGTGCCAATGGTGGCATTGCCTGTCGGGCTAACCAAACTTAAATTGATTGTTTCGTTACCCTCCACCAAAAGGTCGTTGACGATCGGAATATCGATCGTCTTGGGTGTGTTGTCCCCATCAGCAAAATTGACAAGGATCGGAGTACCGGTGTAGTCAGCAGGGGTTGTAGCAGTACCATCAGCCAAGTTGACGCTGGCTGAGACTGCACCAATATTACTGCCAGTGCGAGTGACTGTCACGGCTGCGATCGGTACGCCATCTTCTCTAACCCTGAAGGTAGGATCGCTAAATTGTAGGGTGCTGTCATTGTCTAAGATGTTCAAAGTGGCGGTACTTTGGTTGCCAATAGTGGCATTGCCTGTCGGGCCAACCAAACTTAAATTGACTGTTTCGGTACCCTCTACCAAAGCGTCGTTGACAATGGGAATGGTGACGACTTTGGGTGTAGAGTCCCCAGCGGCAAAATTGACAGGAATCGGAGTACCGGTGTAATCACCAGGGGCGATCGCAGTACCGTTGGTCAAATTCACGTTGGCTGAGACTGCACCAGCACTACTGCCATTACGAATGACTGTCACTGCTGCAACGGGCGTTCCATCTTCGTTGACGCCAAAGGTAGGGGAACTAAATTGCAGGCTGCTGTCGTTGTCTACGATGTTGACAGTCGCGGTGCTTTGGGTGCCAATGGTGGTATTGCCTGTCGGGCTACCCAGAGTTAAGTTGACAGTTTCGTTACCTTCTACCAAAGTGTCGTTGACGATCGGAATATTGACCGTTTTGGGTGTGGTGTCGCCAGCGGCAAAATTGACAGCGATCGGAGTATTGGCGTAGTCACCAGGGGCGATCGCAGTGCCATCGGCCAAGCTGACGGTGGCTGACACAGCACCAGCACTACTGCCAGTGCGAGTTACTGTTACGGTTGTGATGGGGGTTCCATCTTCGTTGACACTGAAGCTGGAGCCACTGAATTGCAGGCTGCTGTCATTGTCTAGGATGTTCAAACTGGCGGTACCTTGCGTTCCAATTGTCGCACCGCCTGTCGGGTTAACCAAACTTAAGTTGACTGTTTCGGTACCCTCTACCAAGGTGTCGTTGACGATCGGAATATTGATCGTCTTGGGTGCAGAATCGCCAGCGCCAAAATTGACCAGGATCGGACTATTGTTGTAATCAGCAGGGGCTGTAGCACTACCATTGGCTAGGTTCACAGTAGCTGAAACTGCTGCGGTACTGCTACCAGTGCGAGTGACTGTCACGGCTGCGCTCGTCGTCCCATCTTCGTTGACACTAAAGGTAGGAGCACTAAATTGCAGAGTGTTCGCAGGGGCAGTGTCATTGTCTATGATGTTGAAAGTGGCTGTACTTTGCGTCCCGATTGTGGCATTGCCTGTCGGGCTACCCAAAGTTAAGCGGATATTTTCGGTACCCTCTACCAAAGTGTCGTTGACGATCGGAATATTGACGACTTTGGATGTGGAGTCGCCAGCGGCAAAATTCACCAGGATCGGAGTATTGCCGTAGTCACCAGGGGCTGTAGCAGTACCATCGGCCAAGCTGACAGTGGCTGAGACTGCACCAGAGGCTACACCTGTGCGAGTGACTGTCACTGCTGCAATGGCCGTCCCATCTTCGTTGGCGCTGAAGACAGGAGCACTAAATTGCAGGCTGCTGTCATTGTCTGCGATGTCCAAACGGGCGGTACCTTGCGTTCCAATCGTCGCACCACCTGTCGGGTTAACCAAACTTAAATTGACTGTTTCGGTAGCTTCGAGCAAAGTATCGTTGACGATCGGAATATTGATCGTCTTGGGTGCAGAATCGCCAGCGGCAAAATTGACCAGGATGGGAGCATTGTTGTAGTCAGCAGGGGCTGTAGCAGTACCATTGGCCAAGTTGAGGCTGGCTGAAACTGCTGCGGTACTGCTACCAGTGCGAGTGACTGTCACGGCTGCGATCGGTACGCCATCTTCTCTAACCCTGAAGGTAGGAGCACTAAATTGCAGAGTGCTCGCAGGGGCAGTGTCATTGTCTACGATGCTCAAAGTCGCAGTACCTTGTGTCCCAATCGTCGCACCACCTGTCGGGCTGCCCAAAGTTAACTTGACTGTTTCGGTACCTTCCACCAAAGTGTCATCGACAATGGGAATGGTAATAGTCTTGGATGCAGAATCACCAGCGGCAAAATTGACCAGGATGGGAGCATTGTTGTAATCACCAGGGGCTGTAGCAGTACCATTGGCTAGGTTCACAGTAGCTGAAACTGCTGCGGTATTACTGCCAGTACGAGTGACTGTCACGGCTGCGATCGCTGTCCCATTTTCGTTGACGCTGAAGGTAGGAGCACTAAATTGCAGAGTGCTCGCAGGGGCAGTGTCATTGTCTACGATGCTCAAAGTGGCAGTGCCTTGCGTCCCAATCGTTGCACCACCTGTAGGGCTGCCCAAAGTTAACTTGACTGTTTCGGTACCTTCCACCAAGGTGTCATCGACAATGGGAATGGTAATAGTCTTGGGTGCTGTGTCCCCAGCGGCAAAATTGACAGGGATGGCAGCATTGTTGTAATCACCAGGCGCTGTTGCAGTTCCATTGGTCAAGTTCACAGTAGCTGAGACTGCGCCCTCGCTACCACCCGTGCGCGTCACGGTTACGGCTGCAACCGCTGTCCCGTTTTCGTTGACGCTGAAGGTTGGGGCACTAAACTGGAGGCTAGGCTGATTTGCCGTGCCTTGATAGTCAATCTTCCGCACCAGGTAGTCGGAACTATCGTCTTTGAAAGAGCTGGCGGTGTAGGCAGCGGTGGGGCTATCGTAGGGTTTGGCGGAGAACCGCAGTTCGTCAAAAGCAGTGTTGGTGAGAGGCTTGGCTTCTATCTTGAATTGGAAACTGCCATCGGTGCGATCGCCAGTGAAAGTCACTCCATCTGCACCCGCAGTAATCGCTTTTGGAGCGATCGGAGCGTTGAGACGAGTGATCGTAAAATTGCTGGCGGGTACCAGAGTCCCATTATTAAAGATTTGTAGCAAACCAACTTCATTACCTTGATCGCCAACTCCTGGGCTAGTTTTGGGACCCAAGGTGCTAAGGTCGATCGTGGCGCTAGTGATATTTTGGTTATCTGCCCATTTCAGCTTCAGCGCCTGAGATTGATTTGTGTTGGGATTATAGTTGATTTCCGCTCTAATTTTAGTGGTGTCGGTGAACCAACCATCATAGGAAGATGGGACACCAATACCAGGGCTACTGCCATAACTCAACCAGCTTTTAGGATTTTCATTAGTTGGTAAGGTGAGATTGGCGATCGCTTGAGGATTAAGGTAATCAGTTTCCACGCCATCAAAAGCTATCCCAGACAGTTTGATACCTTGATTCTGGGCAGCAGTCGGCCATTTTGTAATTAGGTCATTGACGCTGGTGAAATTAGTGGGTTGACCCAAAGAACCATTCAATGGAGTAGGCATAGCTTCTGTTTTGATAGTAATTAACGATTAGAAGTGACTGAAAACCAGAGAGTTTGGCTTTCTTTATAGTTATCGGTCACGATATGAAGTGTTTCATCGTCAATTACTGCGATCCGGATAAATTTCAGATAAATTTTTCAGCAATGCAAATAGCGGGTTTTCCACATACGTAGGGGAGAGTTTAAATAATTGTCAAGATACGTGAATTTACGTATAATAATTATCAAAATATGTGAAGGTGTAGTTAGACGGCAGCGGTGTTCTCTCTGGACTCTGAAGGTGAATACCGTTGGATTAAAGTTTTTTATCATTGCGAGGAACAAATTATTTGTAGGGTGCGTCAAAGTAAAGATCGTATCCAAAAAATATCGAAAATCTCACAGCTACGCACACCCGCGACAATATTTGAGCCAACAAACCCAAAAATTGTTTGGTAGCAATACTTTTAAAAATTGCTATTAAAAGATGAGGTACGTTGTTGGGCTTCAGCCCTTCTTGGCTTAAGTGGTGATATAAGCTGTCAGTTATACCTCATCTTTTTGAGAAAGGCTATATATATTTGAATCGTTGAGCGTGCGAGCGTCTCGCTCACGATTCAGGCCGCGAGCGAGACGCTCGCACTACATAATTCCGATGCAACCGGAAATGATATAAAAACAATACGCTTGGGTTAGAGGTTGTCCGAAGAGAGGAACGATTGGCGAAAACTAACATTCCTCGCAATGACCGAAATAGGTTACTAATCCCTAAAATCGCGTACTATCTAACACCCCGTGCAAACCAGCGCCGCATCAACTCAACCTGAAAACAATAACCATCACCAACTTCCTCAATCAACTCCCGTTGCCTAAGCAAACCGACAGCATCAAAATCATCAGGAAACTCTTGTAAAATAGTTTCCCGACTAACGATTCCCCCTTCCCCTTGTGCAGCCAAAAACTGCAAAATAGCTAATCCTGCCGCATCTACTTGATTGCTTTGAATATCTGCAAAGAAGAAACTGCCAACACTTAAAGCCTCTGGGATTGCTGCTTCCACATCCGCTAAAGTTGCCAGTCGGCGGATAGAGGGAATTTGCTCGTTTTTGAGAGCGACAATTTCAGCGCAGAGGAGTTGTATTAGGAAAGGGTGACAGCGGGTGAGTTGCAAAACTCGATCGACCGCATTCGGTTCGTAACGCAGGGTAAAATCTTGGACGGGTTGCTCAATTAGTTGACGCGCTTCTGGTTCTTTTAGGTAGCTGATATGAACGACTTGGACATTGATTAAATAGCTTGCCCAACGCTGAAATTCTTCTATGGTATGACTACCAGCTAGCATTACTTTGAAGCGGGGACGATGTTGAATTAGGTGACGCAACATTCCCAAAACATCTTGCTCGTCGAAACGTCCTTTTCTGATGGCATCATCTAGCGCCTCGAATTCATCTAAGGCAAGCAGGGCAATATTTTGTGCTAGGGCTGCTTCTACTTTGTCCAGCCATTCATCAAAGCGGGTGAAAGGGTCATCTTGCAGTGTTTCGCGATCGAGAGATGGGAGAGTTAACGCGCTTTGGCGCTTCGCTGAGTTTGTCATACTCCTAGCGATATTGTAGAGAAACCCAGCAGAATCACTTGCTGATGAAACTGGGCTTTGCAAGTCTACAAACATGGGAATAATATTGCTCGGTAGCAAGCGTCCAAGGTTGTTGAGTAGGGAAGTTTTGCCCATGCGCCGTTGACCGTACAGTAGCAAGGGTGGGCGGCGGCGGTCTAGGAGTAATTGCTCGATGCGCGTGCCGATATCAGTACGCCCGGTGAAGATTTCCTGCTGTTCTGTCAGGGGTACGCCGATGATATAAGGGCTGTCAATTTCTTGGCGAAGTTCGACTGCTTCTGCTAGTTCTCGTATATGGTTGGTGACTATTTCCGACCAATTGGTAGCAATGGGGCGAAAACGAACAGAATATTTATCGCTGCTGCGGGTGAATTCTCGTATTAAATTGTTTAATTTTTCTGCTACCGAACTGAGAGCTAAACGCTGGTTGTAAGGACTTTTCTGGTTGAGGGCTGCATCTACGTCTTGGCTGATATAACTGAAGCTACTGAGTATGGTGCTGACTTGACTGTTTAGTTCGCCGATCGATATACTGCGGTGAGCGTTACTTATGGCTGTTACGTCTGCACAGATTTCTAGCCTTTGTACATCCTGTTTAATCTTTGTTAGCCGATCGGACGATCGCCGATAGCTAGTATATCCAAAAAATATAAGTAAAAATGCACAAATGAGTGCAAATACATAAAACATTAAAATATGAGCTGGCAATAAATTAATGCAGCTCGCTAAAATTGCTGTGTTAGATTTGCGTTAGGGAAAAAGAGAATAGAGTGCCCAGTACCTTTAGACTCTGGACACCCACGCTCCCCCTGAACATTACCGTTAAGCTACCGTTCAGAAGCTTTGATTAAACTTTTGAACAATTGGAGAGCTAAATGGCTAATTTTTATCGACCACTGTTAATTGTTGCAGTGGTGATTTGCGCCATCTTGAATGACGTACCTTTTAATGATCCAGTCGTGTTTCCCGTTATCATCCAATTACTCATGCCTATGGAGGATAGGAGCAAGGGCAAGGATGACGACAAGCATGAATAGCAACAGTGTGAATCGTTGAACTACTTTTTGTAATCAAGACCAGCTAAGTAAGGTGACAACTTACTTGGCTTTTTTGTTTTACACGATTACACCGCTTTAAACGAATACAGTCTGTTTTCGTTAATACATATTTGTATTATACATTTAGACGTGACTGACTTAAAAGTTTATGAAGTTGACTTGTGACTGACTTGTGACTGACTTGTGACTGACTTGTGACTGACTTATTGTTAACAATGAAATTATTGCATAAATTGGCTCCGCAAGACCGATTGCCAGCCCCCTAGAGGCAAGAGGCGGTTTCAGCCTCAAAATTATCCAACTTAACTGCGCGATAGCTTAGCTTATTTCTAGCACCATCTAGTAGCAAAAGGTGAGTAAATGATTCAGCTTTAGAGGCAAATTAGTTCTCACGGCATTTACTTTTTAAAATGAGCGAATAGCTTTATCTGTTGCAAACCTTCTTCATGCCAATTATCCCCTGTTTCCCCATCTTCCAGACTAAATAATCGTTCTCTACACAGGATTTGCATCAGCAGAGGCCAGCATTCACTTTGATTCAAAATCCACTCGACATCCTCATCGGGAAAAGGAATGGGCGAACTGGCTATCAACTCCCGTGCTTCTTCTTCAGTCATAGCTCCCAGAGTTGTAGTATATCCAAAAATATTGAAAAAAGGCGAACTATGTCCGGTGCTAGTCGCTAATTCAATCGGTGATTCAGGAGCAGCTAAAACAAACCCTAGATTCCCATTTGTTTGGTTGGTTGCTAAAGAACGCAAACTTTCCCAAAATCCATCATCTAATTCCGGACAGCGTTGTAAACCGACACCAATTTCGTCTAGTAAGATGACTGTCGGCTGATGTAAATTACGGCTAACTACATCCATAAATCTATCCAAGTCGCAAGGATTAGGCACTGCCATTTTCAGGGATTCTAAAATATATCGCAGCAGCCCTTCCCGATTCTGAAGTCGCGAATCTTGAAAATCTACGAATATCCAGCGATAGTTTTCTGGATTGGGCAACCAGTCAGATTTTTGATTGGGACGTAACTGTTCTATTGATGTGGTGGTAATGTTTTTTAAGTATTGCAGTAGAGAAGTTTTACCGCTGCGCTTTTTGCCGATAATGGCCGCATTTTGCAATGGAAGGCGTTTGAGCAAATTGAATAGGCGTTTGAGTTCTTTCTCGCGTCCAAAGAAGCAGCGCGGATGGGTGATGGGATTCCCAGTTATAAACGAAGAAGTTTCCTCAAAGATTTGTTGTGAATTAGGCTGAGGTGACTGAGGATTTGTTATTTCTAGAGTGGCAATGGTGTTCCACTTAAACCCCAATTTCTCGCTAATTTCAACAAAATTTCGATAATCAACAGGTTGTCCCGCCAGAAATTTCGTGACAGTAGATCGGGATAATCTCAATGTTTCAGCCAAATCCACCTTACTCGCAAAGCCCCTCATCACTACAGCCGATTGGACTTGTTCAATGCACCCTGGAGAAACTCTAAGCGATCGCCCCATAATTATTATCAGCAAATAATATTTATTCGATCGTTAATCTGCAATATGCTTGTAGATTTCCAGCAAGATAAATGTCTAATAATCATTTAAATATTAACCAACTATTGTCCTGTGATAATTATAGCACAATCGATCGCACTCCTCAACAAGAACTTTTGCATCAAGCTCATTCCTATTCTCTGGCAATCCGTGGATTCATCATCACCAGTGTTTTGCTCTATCTTGTAGGTATCGGTTCCTTTGTGGCTGGCAAAGTTCCAGAAGGAACAATTAACACCGCCAGCGAGTTAACACTCAAGATCCTGTTTGTGCTCGTCAAGCTCGATCGACAAAACACCGATCGCCTAAATCGCCTATCCATAGACCAAGACTAACCACGGTATAACCGCTGGCCCGATCGCACTCTCAGGCAAAATCCAGCCAGGGCGATCGTCCGCCAGCTTATATCATCCGTCATTGGCCGGACATAATTACTTAAAAAATGTGTCGAACTATTGATTAGATTCCGGGCGTTTCTGGCGCTTATTCTGGATAAACTGTTCCAAATCTGCGATCGCATCTTCAAAATCCGACAAATTAATTTTCTTAGCTTTAGCCTTCTTCGGCGGACTCACAGACTCACTCGCAGGCTTAGCTTGAGGCGACGGAGACTGAGGCTGTGCTGCTTCTGGGTTGGAAGCTTCTATATAATCAAACAATTCATCCAGGGACTGAAAAAAAGCTTGAGCCGAGGCCCGGCGTGAATCTTTCAAATCATCCTCATCCATCATAAGCCACTCCATAGACTTCAAAACTTGCCTAGAAACTCTGCCCACCGGCACGTGCAGATATTAGACATCAAAACCTCAATCAACTAAAATCCTTGAGAAATTTCGCTTTTATCCTCTTGCGAGATCCCCCTAAATCCCCCTTAAGAAGGGGGACTTTGAGAAGAATCCTGTCCGCCCCTTAAGAAGGGCTTGACAAGGGGAACTTTGATCGCCTCTTGTTCCCCCCTTCTTAAGGGGGGCTAGGGGGGATCTGGGCCCTATCGTCAAACAGTAGACCGACACTGCATTTGACTTTCAGTTGACACGGCTTACGCATTGTCAGCCATCAATCTGTACTTAACTTTACACCCGCCGACAGGGTGATTTGAGACTTGGCGCACAGCCAGCTCAACATAATCGACCCTAAAAAAATCTCAGTTACTGTCTAATTAACCCTAGTCTAGTCGAGAATAAGGACACAGGACTTATGCAACTATTACCGCTGTTCAAAGGTTGCGATCGCAACGCACCACCTCGAAAGGACGGACAGACGGTGTTTTTTGCTTGAGTCCTAAGATTTCAAAGGCATTAGGAGATTTTAAGGTGACTCAAGGATTTGATTACGATTTAGCAATTATCGGCGCCGGCGTGGGCGGGCACGGGGCCGCCATACACGCGGTTAGCTGCGGGCTGAAAGTGGCAATTATCGAAGCAGGCGACATGGGCGGGACTTGCGTCAACCGCGGCTGCATTCCCTCCAAGGCGCTGCTGGCGGCTTCCGGGCGGGTGCGGGATATGCGGAATGCCCACCATCTCAAGACTTTGGGAATTCAGTTGGGAAGTGTGGATTTCGATCGAGGGGCGATCGCCAATCACGCTAATACTATTGTTAGCAAACTGCGCGGCGACTTGACAAACAGCCTCAAACGTTTGAACGTCGATGTCATCCAAGGTTGGGGCAAAATTGCCGCTGCTCAAAAAATTGCGATCGAAACCGACAAAGGCGAGAAAACTATTACCGCCAAGGATATTATTCTCGCCCCCGGTTCAATTCCCTTCGTCCCCCCTGGGATAGAAATTGACGGCAAAACTGTATTTACTAGCGATGATGCTGTCAGATTGGAATCTCTACCGAAGTGGATCGCAATTATTGGCAGCGGTTATATTGGTTTGGAGTTTTCGGATATTTACACAGCCCTCGGCTGCGAAATTACGATGATTGAAGCTCTAGATCAATTGATGCCAACTTTTGACCCGGATATTGCTAAATTAGCAGAACGAGTTTTGATTGCACCGCGCGATATTGAAACAAAAGTTGGTTTGTTGGCTAAGAAAATTATTCCTGGTTCCCCCGTAATTATTGAATTAGCTGATTTCAAAACTAAAGAAGTTGTGGAAATTTTGGAAGTTGACGCTTGTTTGGTAGCAACTGGTCGAGTTCCCGTCAGCAAGAATTTGGGGTTAGAAACAGTTGGCGTCGAAACGATGCGCGGCTATATTCCAGTTAACGATAAGATGCAGGTTTTGGTAGCAGGAGAACCGATCGCGAATTTGTGGGCGATCGGCGATGTTAACGGCAAAATGATGTTAGCCCACGCTGCATCTGCTCAAGGAATTGCCGCCGTCGAAAATATTTGCGGCCGCACTCGCGAAGTTGACTATTTGAGTATCCCAGCGGCGGCTTTTACTCACCCAGAAATTAGCTATGTGGGAATGAATGAACCTGCGGCGAAGGAGTTAGGAAAAACCGAAGGGTTTGAGGTCGCTTCTGTCAAGAGTTATTTTAAGGGAAATTCTAAGGCTATTGCGGAGGGTGAAACCGACGGTATGGCTAAGGTGATTTACCGGAAAGATACTGGGGAATTGTTGGGAGTTCACATTTTCGGTTTGCACGCTTCGGATTTGATTCAGGAGGCGGCAAATGCGATCGCCCAGCGGGATTCTGTGAACACTTTAGCATTCCGAGTTCACACGCACCCGACGCTTTCGGAAGTGTTGGATGAGGCTTTCAAACGGGCGGCTGGGGCGGCGGGCGGTCATTAATTTGTAGGGGCGGTGTTCTTTTTTTACACTCCTGGACGCACTCCACGCAAAGAAACCGGGTTTTTTACTTAATCTGTGGGTTGGAACGAAATATTTTCCTAAAAAAACCCGGTTTCTGGCCCCCGCGCGTAAGTGCTATTTTTAGATACCCGACTTTTTCAAGAAGTCGGGTATCTAGGTATTCTAATTGTTCAGGTTTCATAAAGCTATTCCCTCTTGACGAATGTTCCTCAATAAAGGCCCGTTGTAGTGCATGAATCGCTGTTCATCCATAAATAGACAGCTAATCACTTCATCATTTTGGAGTGACAAATCGGCTCGAATGTGACTGGTTCTTTTAATTTCTTCGCCAGGATTGACTTCTCCTTTGAGGACTACTAACACATCTATATCCGAGTCGGGGCGTGCATCGCCTCGCGCTTGGGAACCGTAGAGTACCATTTGGGTGAGGCGATCGCCGTACAGTTGCTCGAAGTGCGATCGAAGTTGCGTCAGTATGTTCTTAAGTTGATCGTCGATTGTGAGGAACTGCATATTATTTGTCGTTAAAATATACTAGATTGTACCTTATATGTTACCTTAGTAGATATCAAGCGAATACTTCGGACAGTTTATGGCCCAATGACTTATCCTCGCTTGACTTTGAGCCACTGTGGATAATTAAATCAAAGTCATGTCCACCCCAGACGCGGCATTTAATTCGACTTTTTCATAATCCTTAGCCTTTAAAGCTTGTATTATCGTTCCAAAAACTGTCCGGGGTATTGTCAAACAACAAGGAAAATTAAAATCAAATATCGCCTGCCTAAAATTTACGGTCGTTAAGTTTCGTCGCCCTATTACTCAGTTCGTTTGAACCCAATATAATTCTAACCATTTGGAGAGTCATAATTTTATGACAACAAAATTTGCTTTATCAAACTTCAAAGGATTTAAAGAGCTTGATGTAATTGAAATGAAACCCCTGACAGTGCTGTGTGGCATCAACA
Organism: Microcoleus sp. PH2017_24_DOB_U_A; assembly: GCF_020738205.1. Lineage (NCBI taxonomy): Bacteria > Bacillati > Cyanobacteriota > Cyanophyceae > Oscillatoriales > Microcoleaceae > Microcoleus > Microcoleus sp. PH2017_24_DOB_U_A. The sequence continues at coordinate 81,103 of NZ_JAEQCT010000017.1, read as the reverse complement.
GTTCTGGCAAAAGTTCAATTATCCAGAGTTTGCTTTTGATGAAACAATCAAATATTGATAGCAGCCAACTCTCTATTGATTCTTACATTCAAGAACCTGTGGTTTTTAATGGTCTGTACGTGCGTCTGGGTGATTGGGCAGATGTAATCAACAATCATGCAACCGAAAAAGAAATCGGGTTTTTCTGGAAATTATCAGGGGATTTTGATTTAAGAGACAAAACAAGATATTGGAATACAAGACAATCTGTTCAGATTGATGTAGAAGTGGAAATAAAACTCTCCAATCTGGAAAATGAAACAATGAATTCATCAGAAAACAAAAACAAATTGTTAGTTAATAGCTTTGTTTTTCGAGATATAGAAAGAAACTTTTCATGGGAAATTATTCAATCAGGCGAGGGAAAATATTTAATCAAATTAAAGTATGTTGAACTGAAAGATTTATTATTTAGATGGATAGATTATGGATTATTTGACATATTTTCTACATACCAGCGCAATCGTTTAGATACCAGAAAATTCACAGAAACCAAGTTTTTCAAAGAGACCGTGATAGAGGAAGTAGTGTTTGACAATGTACAAGTTAAATTTGAGGGTATACTACCAACGCTTTTAACAATCAATGACTTCACCAAACAAAGCTATACAAATCTAAATAAGGTTAACAACGATTTCACAAATAGCAGAACAAAAATACCGAAACACTTATCGAAATTTATTGATACCACGCTCCGTAACTTGAGTACGTATCTTCAGAAGAAACCTGCACCCGAAAAAAAAGCAGATATTCAGAAGATCCCTGCAACTTTGCTCGGAGATGAATTTTCTTTATTTAGGCAAGAGAAAGAATTTGAACTGATGTATTATTATGGTTCTTATCAAGTCACCGCCACTTATTTGAGAAATTTATGGTCTAGTGTTAGATATATAGGGCCTCTACGTGAAGCGCCCAAGCGATTCTACTTTTTTGAGGATTTGAGAAAGATTGATATTGGGATTAATGGTGAATATACTCCCTTAGTTCTTGCTATCGAACAAGAACATAAAATTCCTAAATATTACAGATGTATTTATCAAGGAAAACAGATCAAAGAATACGAACTGCGAGAGTCAGACAAAATGCTAGAAGCAGTCAACTGGTGGTTATCCGAATGTATGAAATTACCTAATATCACTTCTGTAGTTGGTTTAGGTGGCATTCCAGGTCAAGTTAAATTAAACTCATCGGGAATAGAAGTACATTTACCAGATGTCGGATTTGGTGTCAGTCAAATTTTGCCAATTTTAGTAGAATGCTTGCGGACAAAACCAGAAGAAACTATTGTTTTAGAACAGCCTGAAATTCATTTACATCCTTCACTACAGTCAAAGCTTGCTGATTTTTTTATTTGCATGGCTAAGTCTGGAAAAAAATTAGTTATCGAAACCCATAGCGAACATTTAATCAACCGATTGTGTCTGCGAATTGCCCAAGAAGAATCAGGGGAAATTAAAGAGCTTTTAAATACCCTTTTCGTGAGTTTTGATGAGAAGCAGAAAACTTCGGTTGTAAAACCAATTCAAATTAATGAGTTTGGCGAGATCCAAAATTGGCCAGTTGGCTTCTTTGATGAAAATGACGCGCGGGATTTAATGGAAGCAACTTTGAAGAAAAGGATGGCAAAGTTTAGATAATGAGAAAATATTTAGATCCTGTCTATTTAGCTGTCAGTGAAAAAGCATGGCAATCGCGACGCTATTTTGAAATTTTTCAGTCCCTTAACTCATTACTAACCGATATTGAAAATATTGAAAGAGATACAGACAGTTTATATCAGTTAATTAAGTTTAAATTTAGTGAGGGACTGCTGGCAGAAATATACAATAATAATCCTTTCAAAAATCAGCCAGAAGTTGAAGAACATTACACAAGATTTTTTAAGGATAAAATTATCCCTGAATTGTTTAGAAGATTTGAATTTTGTCCTGGAGAGTGCGCCGCATTAGCCGAAAATAACCCCGCGTGTAAATTTGGTAATGAATTACTTCCTGAAGATGTCTTAAATGAATGGAATTTATTGCTTGATAAATGCTTGTCTTGTAATTATACTGACTTGCTGTACTTGGTAAGTCCTACTGCTTGTCAGACAGTAATGGTAGAATCTGATAATATTTCAGTTGCTCAAAATTTTTTGGTAGCTGAGGATGTAAAACAGCTATTTGATGTAACTGATTTTTTATCAAAAATTATAGTTGACGAAAGACACCGAGAAAATCAGATTCGGCAAGCTATTGAAATTTGCTACAGTCAATCAGTTTTACAAGATGGATGGTTGTCTAATTTGACACGGCAAGATTATGAATTAAATGAAAAATTTTGGCTGAGTATACAACGAGCTAAGTTTTTCAATGAAAATCGTTCCTATCAAGAAAGATTTATCAAATCGATGACTCAAATTGTCTACGATCTAGATATAGATATTCGCAAGCACAAGTATCAAGGTGAAAAAATAACAATTGGCCGTAAAAAATACACTAAATATAGCGCTGATGTTTTCAAAATGGGACAAAGTAGTAGTGATAAAAGATGTTCCCGGATATTTTACTGTAAAGTTAGCCAAAAAATTCATTTTTATGAATTTGAACCCGATCGCCATGCAGGTGAATAGATTTAAATCAGCAAATCGTTAACGAATGATAATCATAAAAACAGGTAATGTCGTGGCTAGCAAGTGAAACCGCGCCTGTTTCCCTCTCAAAAGTGCCAGAGAATCTGCTATTATCCCGATCGCACTTTTTGAAAGTTATGCAATCCTTGGGACGGCGTTCATTAGTTGAAAAAATCCAGGAGGGCGATCGCACATTTTTCACCCTTGGGCCCGTACTAAAAGAGTATGTCAAAACTAACTATTCCCGCCCAAACATAGAAAAAGAGGCCCGATCGACCTTATAATATCTTTATCAAATGCAATCTAATTTGTCAATCGATCGCTAAATGCACGTTATCAGTCGCAAAAAATTAAGAGACTACTGCCAAAATCATGCTGATTCTTGCGAAGCCCTCGATGATTGGTACAAGATTGCTAGTCAAGCCAACTGGACTAAGCTTATTGAAGTTCAAACTATTTATCCTCAAGCTGAAGCAGTTGGAAATTTTACAATTTTCAACATCAAAGGAAATAAATATCGCTTAATCGTAAGTCTTAACTATCAAAAGCAGATTGTTTATATCAAGTACATTTTGACTCATGCAGAATATGACAAAAACAACTGGAAAAATGACCCTTACTTTTGACTCCGACAGATACAGCAGCTTGCTATCTCAATATCAACCGCGCATTATCAAAAATGAAGATGAAAACAAGATATTTTTAGAAATAGTTGAAAGCTTGCTTTCTCGGAACAATCTAACTCCCGAAGAAGACACTCTCCTAGAACTCTTAGTCAAATTAATTGAGGATTTTGAAGAAACACATTATCAAATAAATGCTTCAACTCCCCACTCAAGACTTCTTCATTTGATGGATGCTAAAAATCTAGAGCCAGCGGATTTAGTGGGAATTATGGACACAATTGAGATGGCAACAGAAATCGTTAACGGTCAACTAGAAATTACCAAAAAACAAGCTGAGGCTTTGGGAAAGTTTTTTCATGTCAATCCGAGTTTGTTTCTGTTCAATTAATCGTAATAGAGACTTCTATCATATAATAGATTGAAACTTGTCGCGATCGCCCTTTATCCCCTCTACTATGCTTCAAATCCGCCGCCGTCCCCCCAGCACCTCAGTCTCCGTACTCTACCTCAGCTACAAAATCGCCGTACCCGACGCCGAACCCCGGCACATCCTCGAAGAAATTGTCTGGCAAAAAGAGGTTGAAGTAGCCCAAAAGCGCGATCGCACGCCCTTAGCCGAACTTCACAAAAGACTCCCCTTTGCGCCGCCGATCCGCGACTTCCTCGGCGCGCTTAAAAACGGTAAAACCGCACCAGCAATCATCGCCGAAGTCAAAAAAGCTTCCCCCAGCAAAGGCGTAATTCGCGAAGATTTCGACCCCGTGGCGATCGCCCAAGCATACCAAGAAAACGGCGCCAGTTGCATCTCCGTACTCACCGATGAAAAGTTCTTTCAAGGCAGTTTCGACAACCTCGCTAAAATCCGTGCCGCCGTCGATTTGCCCTTACTTTGCAAAGAATTTATTATCTATCCTTACCAAATCTATCTCGCCCGGATTAGCGGCGCCGATGCTGTATTGTTAATCGCTGCCATCTTATCTGACAAAGACTTACAATACTTTGTGAAAATTGTCAAGACTTTGGGGATGACGGCCTTAATAGAAGTTCACACTCTCGAAGAACTCGATCGAGTATTAACCCTAGAAGGAGTCAACCTAATCGGCATCAACAACCGCAACCTAGAAGACTTTTCCGTCAGTCTAGAAACCACCAGCCAACTATTAGCCTCGCGCCAAACCGAAATTCAAGGAAAAAACATCCTCACCGTCAGCGAGTCAGGAATCCATACAGCCGACGACCTCACCCAAGTTGCCAGCGCCGGAGTCCAAGCCGTCCTCATCGGCGAATCCCTAGTCAAGCAGCCAGATCCGGGTGCTGCTTTAGCCTCCCTTGCCAAGACACATCCGCCCATCACCAAAGGCGAGACTGCTTGACCAAAGAACGAGCCCGCCGGGCCCCTCGATGCGAGACATGGGGATAAGTCGGTAGCGGTTTCAACCGCCTAGAAGGGGTTGCACGGCTTTAGCCGCCGTGGTACAATAGATTCAAGCGAGTAGGAGCAACCATCTACGCGACGAAACATCCTAGTACTGAGAAATCCAGGCAACGGACATATCCGACTTCGATTCGGAACAGTTAAAGGGCAAATAATGGCAGGATGTCGAGCGTACCAACCTGGCAGAGTGATGGACTTTCCAAGCGATAGAAGCATAAAAGTATACGCAAAGTTTAGAGTAATCTAGACTGAGTGGGTAGCGGCGCATTGAACACGCCTGTGTGAAACCTTTATTGGAATCGCACGAATCCCCCCGATTCATCGGTGGGGTTAGTTCAAAAACACCCCCGAATTCTGATAAAAAATGATTGAGTAGGTAAATAATCAGAAATTCTAGCCTGCATCGACTCAAGCGCCTAACTGCAAAAAAAATAGCACTCAAAGCTATATTGCAGAGAAATATTTTGCCAGAAAGCAATTAAATCTATTCGCTGTCGCCAGTCGATCGCAAAATTTAGCGTTACCAACGCACCCAGCCCCGAATATTCGATCGGCAAAGCAGGGGTTTTTGTAAGGTTAGAAAACAAATAAGAAGTCGGGCATCTAATGTTCACCTGTGATGCCCCATGCACTTGCAATGGGGTATCGGTTCGCTGAGGTATGTTAGCTTTCATGGAGCCAATTCCCCTTCCTTCGTACATTCATTATGAATTGTTACTTCAATTGTTAGAACGCAAAACAATGTTTGCTGTCAGTCCACAATCGCCCCAACAGCAACAAGTTCACCAACTTATTATTACCCTGCGTAAAGCCCTTGCCATTCAAAAGCAATTAGAACAAAGCTGCGAGCGATCGAACTTGGCAGTAGAATACCGTTGGTCTTTAAATGAAACTAACCATACTGGCATTAAAAGTTAAAAAACTTAGAGTACCAACCGATCGTATTTGATTTATTCTGTAGAACTCCCATCGAAAAAGTTAGGACGACATAATGGACAACAAGTTAATGCTGATGATTCCCGGCCCTACACCGGTGCCGGAAGCGGCTTTGCTAGCAATGGCAAAACACCCGATGGGCCACCGCAGCAAGGAATTTGACGCGATTTTTGCCGAATGTACCGAAAATCTCAAATGGCTGCACCAAACCAGCGGCGACGTACTGAGTTTGACGGTTTCCGGTACCGGCGCGATGGAAGCTGGGATAATTAATTTCTTGAGTGCGGGCGATCGAGTTTTAGTCGGATGCAATGGTAAATTTGGCGAACGCTGGGCTGAAGTCGCACAAGCTTACGGTTTAAATGCCGAAATCGTCAAAGCTGAGTGGGGTCAACCTTTGAACCCCGAAGACTTCCGCGAAAAACTCGAAGCAGATACTGAGAAGCAAATCAAAGCTGTCATCGTCACTCACTCAGAAACCTCTACCGGTGTCCTGAATGATCTCGAAACCATCAACCGCCACGTCAAAGCCCACGGCGAAGCTTTAATTATGGTTGATGCTGTCACCAGTTTAGGTGCTGTCAGCGTGCCAATGGAAGCTTGGGGGCTAGATGTGATTGCTTCTGGTTCTCAGAAAGCTTACATGATTCCCCCGGGTTTGGGTTTTGTAGCCGTTAGTCCTAAGGCTTGGAAAGCTTACAAAACTGCCACACTGCCCCGCTATTATTTAGATTTGGGTAAATATAGCAAAGACGCTGCCAAAAATACGACTCCTTTTACTCCGCCAGTCAATATGTTTTTTGCGCTGCAAGCATCGCTGCAAATAATGAAAGGCGAAGGATTGGAAAACGTTTTCGCCAGACACAAGCGCTTGATGACAACTACTCGCGCCGCTGTAAAAGCTTTGGGTTTGCCATTATTTGCTGCTGATGATGCCGCCAGTCCTGCCATTACCGCAGTTATGCCGCCTGCGTCTGTAGATGCTCAAAAAGTGCGAACTTTGATGAGAAAGAAGTTTGATATTGCTCTCGCCGACGGACAAGACCATTTGAAAGGTAAAATCTTCCGCATCGGTCATTTGGGCTTTGTGTGCGATCGCGATATTCTAGCAGCAATTTCCGCTTTGGAAGTCGTGTTGCAAGAATTGGGTCATGAAGGCTGCCTTCCTGGTGCCGGTATCGCCGCTGCTGCGAAAGAGTTAGCTGGATCTTAATCTTAGTTATTAAAGGATTTTGGATTTTGGGTTTTATCTCAAATCTAAAATCCTTTTAATAGGCTTGGGATAACCAATCAAAGATTTTATCCAATTGTTCCAGAGTGACTAAACCGTACTGCCACAGAACCATCGGCAAGGAATTAGGGTCTCGATCTCGCTGCCGTTTTTCGTCACCGCCAACACGTTCGGCGACAGCGATGGACGCGGGAGAGATTGCCAAATCTTCTTGTAAAAATCGAATTAATCTAGTGTATGTAGCGGGTGCCATGTGATTTTGTCTCCATGTATAGGACACCATTTTCTGATGCGAACCTGATGTTTTTGATTAGTAATAAGCCAGTTTTAAATCTGTCTCTTGGCCGTCGATAGCTGTTAAAACAGTATTAGCGGTTGTGGAAAATCCCAAATTTACTGCTGAGTGTGACTCTAAAGCCAACCTTTCCCCAGAAGTGAAAGGTTTTGCACTTTTGCTGCTGTCTGCCCGATCGCCTGTTGAGCGCGATCGAACTTAAACTGAATACCTCGGTATTGTGCAACGCGAATCTGAAGAAATTCTGCTACCTAAACTAATTGCACTGTTGTTCAGAGTTTAACTTCATCTGCGAAAGTGCAGAATCCGCAAATCTACTTCGGCAATATTTGTCAGATATGTCGATCGCAGCCGACCTTGCTACCTTAAGTTAACTTTGCCACTTAATTTGGCTTGTAGCATCTTACTTCCGACAGGTTTAGTAGATTCAGGTTTGGCGCCAGAAGTTCCAGAGAATTTCTTTTCGTGCCAGGAGCCCGATCGGCTGAGCATCGTCTCTCAGGATTGGTAACGAGTCGCTGACTCTTCTCATACCTGGAACTAACAATCTACAGCTTCTGCAAACAAGCTCAAGCCCAGACGAACTCAGATTGACATCGTAGCAAATCTTTTGGTCTTTGTGCTGTATCTTACATTAATACTTTAACAGATATTATCAAGTTTTGTAAAGTTTATTAATTTTTTGAGGTTTTCTCGAAGCCGAACTCAGCGGGAAAGGGAGAGGGGAGAGAGGGGGAGAGGGGAGAGAGGGGGAGTGACTTCAGAAACCGGGTTTCTACTAAATTTTGCGACTGGGAACCAGAAATACACCTAGAAACCGGGTTTCTAGCCCCATGTGTAAGCCCTGAAAATGTCCGAAGTGTTACTGGAAAAACTCGATTTCAATCCGATCGCCCACTTTGACACCAAGTTCAGCAGCCCGGCCACCCCGGATCTCGATTACTCGATCGACAGCAGTATCGGGCCCGTAGGTGGGACAAGGATCGGCTGTACAAGGAGGTGCCTCTGCTGCGATGGCTGTCACGACTCCATCCCGCAGAAAAATCATATCCAGAGAAATCTTGCAATTTTTCATCCAAAAATTGACCCAGCGCGCGGGTTTAAACTCAAACAGCATTCCTCTGTCATCGGCCAAAGAAGTTCTGTACATTAAACCCATAGCCTGTTGTTCGGATGTTTTGGCGACTTCAAGTTCGATCTGGCGATCGGCTATCCGAGCTCTAGCAGAAACAGGCAAAACTTGACCGGATGTTGTCGCCGTCGGAGACTGCGACGCCAAAGTACCAGTAACACCAGAATTTGCGACAGGTAAAGCCGGCGAACATCCAAGCAAAAATATAATTACCCCAATATTTAGGAAATTAGTTAAATAACTCATAAAGATTTTAGATTGGGAATGGGGAATTGGTAATGGGTAATTGGTAATGGGTAATTGGTAATTGGGAATTGGGAATTGGTAATTGGAATGGGACTTTTTAACAACTGTCAACTGACAACTGTCAACTGACAACTGTCAACTGACAACTGTCAACTGTCAACTGACAACTGTCAACTGACAACTGTCAACTGACAACTGTCAACTGACAACTGTCAACTGTCAACTGACTTCAAGCTTCGCGCATCACGTAACCAACACCGCGCACAGTCTGAATCAAGCGCTTTTCGCCCTCATCTTCAATTTTGAGACGCAGATAGCGGATGTAAACCTCAATCACATTCGACTCACCCAAAAAGTCGTAACCCCAAACATTCTCTAGAATTTGTTCGCGAGTCAAAACGTCGCGGGGATGTTCCATCAAATACTTTAGCAGTTCAAATTCCTTCATCGTCAGGTCGATCGCCCGTCCGTTGCGTAGAGCTCGCCTAGACGCCAAATCCAAAACTAAATCACCAAACCTCAGTTGTTCGCTGCTGGTGTTATCCGGCTGCAAATACAAGCGCACCAACTGCATAAACTCCTCAGTGCGGTAAGGTTTGAGAAAATAATCATCTGCGCCAGCTTCCAGACAAGCCACGCGATCGTCCACTGTATCGCGACCGATCAATAATAGCACTGGCGCCCGATTGCCACCACTTCGGAGGTGAGAACACAGCGACAGCCCCGATTCAGGGCCAAGTATGCGATCGATTACAATCAAAGCTGGCTGCAATTTATGGGCTAAATGTTGGCCTGTGGCGATACTAGAAGCTATTACTGGTTCGTAGCCGGAGGATTTTAAGTCTAGACTTAAGTGTCCGGCGAGAACTTCGTCTGTTTCTACTAGCAGGACACAGGGATTGCGATCGAGAGTGAGTGCAGCCATTGCATTGACCGATTTAGACCATACCAGTTCTAGCACGTCTCAGGGGACAGTTGACAGTTGACAGTTGACAGTTGACAGTTGTCAGTTGACAGTTGTCAGTTGACAGTTAGATGGAAAAATCATGAAATAAGCAAGATAAGCCAATGACAATTCCCAATGACAATTCCCAATTACCAATTCCCAATTCCCAATTCCCAATTCCCAATTCCCAATTACCAATTCCCAATTCCCAATTCCCAATTCCCAATTCCCAATGCCCAAATTCAATATTAAACTCAGAGGACTGAAGTCCTCACTACAAACCTAATTACCAATTACCCAATTCAACAATCCATGAGCCTCATTGTATTTGGCAGTATCAACATTGACCTCGCAGCAAAAACTCCCAGATTGCCGCAACCTGGGGAAACTATCATCGGTAGCAATTTTTTCACTGCCGGCGGCGGTAAAGGAGCAAATCAAGCCGTAGCAGCGTCGCGTCTTGGAACTTCGACTCACCTGATCGGGCGTGTGGGCAACGATAAATTTGCTGAAGAATTATTGACAAGTTTACAATCCTATGGTTTGAATACAGAAAATGTATTAATAGATAAAAGCACTCATTCAGGTGTGGCAATTATTGCCGTAGACGATAGCGGTCAAAATAATATTATTGTGATTCCGGGTGCAAATAATAATGTTGGTGATGCAGATATAGAACGTCTTAAAAAAGTGTTGTCTGAAGCTACATCTTTGCTGTTACAGTTAGAAATTCCCCTGGAAATTGTCCTAAAAGCTGCGAAAGCTGCTCGTCAAGCTGGGGTGCGAGTGATTCTCGATCCGGCACCGGCTGCGGGGGATTTGCCGATCGACCTTTACCCGCTAATCGACATCATCACGCCGAATGAAGTGGAAGCTGGACAGTTATTCGGTTTTCCGGTGAATGACACAGAAACGGCGATTCGGGCAGCCAAACAGTTGCAGCAGCGCGGTGTCGAGAATGTTATTGTCAAATTGGGCGATCGCGGGGCGGTTGCTGTGACTGCGGACGAGAGCTTTTTTGTGCCTGCTTTTGCTGTGAGGGCGATCGACACAGTGGCTGCTGGCGACGCTTTTAACGGTGGGTTGGCTGCGGCGTTAGATGGCGGGCGATCGCTGTCGGAGGCGGTGGTGTGGGGCTGTGCAGCGGGTGCTCTGTGTGCAACTAAGGTGGGTGCTCAGGTTGCTATGCCCGATCGCACAACTTTTGATAAATTTTTGCAGCATAATTTAGCAGCAGAATTTAGATAAGACGGCGGTTGAAACCGCATCTACACAAACGATGTCCGCCTTCGCGGACTGAAGAGGATAACATAATTTTAACTGCCCACTCTTCAACCCGCGGAGGCGGGTTTTGCTTGTATAGACGCGGTTTCAACCGCCAAGTCTTCTTGAATTTGTAAGGTGCCCCGAAGCACAGCCTACTGTGGCCGCTGAATAATTGTTTCAACTACCCGGCGCTTGACTTTTGGATCGATACCAATCAGCCGCACGTATTCCCCGCCGTGTTCCGCCAAGCAAGTTTCTAACGATGCAACCACATCTTTTTCCTGTGCCGTTTTAATTGTCGCACAACTTTGCCAGGAACCTGTTTTAAATCGGCGATTGTCTGCATATTCCATCCCTATTTTGCAGCCCCTTGCTAATAACTGTTGCACTTGTTCCAATACCTCGCCGCTCAGCCGCGCAGATTTACTGTTACTAATAGTTGAAGTTGGCTCGACATAAGCCTTATAATATTTCGATGAGGGGTCGTTTTGTTGATTTTGTGTTGGCGCCACAGCCGGGACATTGACAGTTCCAGGAACGTTAAACAGCCGTGATTGGTTGTATTCATCTACCAAGCGCATTTCCTGTACCCGCTTTTGTTGACCAACCATTGAACTACCCATTTCTAATAAATGAGCGAGGCTGAAATTAGGGTTCGGGAAATCTGGCGGTGCTTCCAGAGTGTTGACTAAACGCTTGGAAACTTGCTCGATTCCTATCTTGTGGATGAATTCGCGGATTTGTTCGTCGTAAATGCGCGATCGCAAAGCGCTAAAAAAGTCGATCGCCTGATCTGCAAAATTATCTACCAAACCCACTATCTCGGTTTGTGACAAATTGTCAGACTCAAAAATTCCGCTGACAATCCCAATTTTATCATCCCGGCTGGGTTCCCAATAAAACTTTTCCATCCGCCCGTCGCGAATCAGCGGCGCGTAAAGCGTAGCAAAGTCATTTCCGGTGACAATAATCGGCACTCGGTGCAGTGGCGTGCTGTCATAACTTCCCGGTAACTGCACGTTAGTGGGATTGTCCGCAATATTCATCAGAGTGGCATTGACCATCTGAGTATTTACAGTATATTGAGTCGTAGTATCGAACCTGCCAGCACCGGCATCCAAATCGTTAATAAAAATTGCACACATCTCGCCCCGCACTCGAATTTGCTCCGCAGCTTCGCGGTAGCGCAAACGAATTAAACGCGCCGGATCTCCGGCATCGGGACTTTCTAATTCTCCACCAGATATCATCACCGGTTCAAAGCCCATTCGCCGAAAAACCAGTTCGGCTTGAAATGTTTTACCTTCTCCTTTGCGGCCGTGAATTCCCAAAATTAGGGGAACTCTTACCCCAGGCAAATTTAAAAAGTTCTTAGTGACGTGCACCGCAACTTTATCGAGAAAGTTAGGAGAAATGTAATAACTCATCAGTAGATTTGTGAGGGATTTATTGCTGTTACTGTTACAATTTTATGACAAAATTAACAGCCTGCAACGCGAAGCTGGATTTTTACCGTACAATCTAGTTCTACATATTATGTGTTAAGGAGCGATTCGTGAGTCCAGAAACCTTACTAAAAGAACCAAGCGTGCAAGCCGAAGCCAGTTTGTTCAGTTCTGAGGGCTTCGACAGTTATGTAATGACTACTTACGGGCGTTTTGCGATCGCCCTGGAACGGGGCCTCGGCTGCCGCGTTTGGGATACCGAGGGCCGCGAATATCTCGATTTTGTGGCGGGTATTGCTACCTGCACTCTGGGACACGCCCATCCGGCGATGGTGGCAGCGGTAACTCAGCAAATTCAGACGCTGCACCACGTTTCTAATCTTTACTACATCCCCGTACAGGGCGAGCTGGCAAAGTGGCTTGTAGATCATTCTTGCGCGGACAGAGCTTTCTTTTGCAACTCGGGTGCGGAAGCTAATGAAGCGGCGATTAAGCTGGCGCGCAAGTACGCCCACGAACAATTAAATATCTCGAATCCGACCATAATTACTGCTGTTGCTAGTTTCCACGGGCGGACTTTGGCGACGATTACGGCGACGGGACAACCTAAATATCAGAAGGGTTTTAGTCCGTTGGTTCCTGGATTTCACTATGTTCCTTACAATGATATTAGTGCGATCGAACTGGCGATCGAGCAACTCGACAAAGACGAACGCCAAGTAGCTGCAATTATGCTGGAAGCGCTGCAAGGTGAAGGGGGAGTTCGTCCCGGAGATATCGCCTATTTCCAACGGATTCGGGAAATTTGCGACGAAAAAGGCATTTTGCTAATTCTCGACGAAGTGCAAGTCGGGATGGGACGCAGCGGTAAATATTGGGGTTACGAAAATCTCGGTATTGAACCGGATATCTTTACCTCTGCGAAGGGATTGGGCGGCGGTATTCCGATCGGCGCTATGCTGTGCAAGTCTCACTGCGATGTGTTTGAACCGGGAAGTCACGCGAGCACTTTTGGCGGCAATCCTTTTGCTTGTGCTGTCGCTTTGTGCGTGTGCCAAACTTTAGAACGGGAAAACCTGCTGGAAAACGTCCAACAGCGCGGAGCACAGTTGAAAGCTGGCCTCAACCAACTGGCGGCTGCATATCCGAATTTGATTGCTGAGGTGCGGGGCTGGGGCTTGATTGTCGGGCTGGAATTGCAGGCTGATATTGCACTGACATCGGCTGATATTGTTAAATCTGCGATCGCCGCTGGTGTGCTGTTGGTTCCCGCCGGGCCGAAGGTGTTGAGGTTTGTTCCACCTCTAATTGTTTCTGCTGCTGAAGTCGATCGGGCTTTGCTTGCCGTTGAGGAAGCGTTGCGCTCTCAAGCGGTACACTAAAATCTACTGGGTTGATTTTTGTGAGCTGTAGCGCTGCAACTGGCGCAATATGCAGAGGCGCTATTCCTGAGAAACCCGGTTTCTTAGCCTCCTGTCGTGTTCGATCATCGCAATCAGATGCGTTCGTAGTGCGGACTGAAGTCCGCAGCATCAGAGCGGACTTTCGGGCGCACTACAAACCGTTTTTGTTATGGTAATCGACCGGACATGATATCAGTCCCTATCAGGGTAAAAGTAAACCCGCCCCGCTGCAAGTCTGTCGGGGCGGGTTTTATCCAGTTTAGGACTTGCCCGGAAACCAGTTTTTTAGGCAAATACACTGCGCTGTGACGATGTGTATGCTGCAAAAACCGGGTTTTTTTAATACTTCTAGATAAGTCTTAAAGTTAATAGACTCCCGGTTGGGAATTTTTAACCGCTTTTGAATCCCGATCGACACAAAAAATATCTCAAGATAAAATTGAGTTTTATCCTCGACTAGAATATTGTCTGTGAAACCCGCCCCGAAACACTGACGACGCATTAGACCGGAATTTGGCTAAAGACAACGGGCACAATAATACTATTAGTGATTGTAGGTGCTAATCTCGCTATCAGCCTGTCTGTTGCCACTTGTGAATCCTGGTTTAACTGATTTCATCCTTTAAGGTCTATAATCCGTCGGAGACTCCTACCTCCGGTTCGAGAGCCAAATTGAAACAGTTCCTAATTTCATTGGCTGCACAGAAGCAGCAATCCTATCGTTAATAGTTCGGCGGAATGCACGATGGACGAACAGCGTCGCGAAACTGATGTTAATATGCTCCGAGCGCTGCTGGAAAATCCTGTGGACTCAGGAATAGATTTGATTTTGAGGACTGACTCAAAGTCGATCGACTTTGGGTTTGTGCAAATGCTGTACTTGGAAGAGCCGGCACTGACACGAGACAGCTTGCTCAAAGCTGCAAAATTCTTTCAAAGGACGATCGCACCCTTAGAATCTGCTAAGAGCAATGCTAAATTGCCCGGAACCGGGGCAGCATATCTGGCTTTTTTAGCAGAAGTATTGCAAGCAGTGGCGCGCAACCCTGATTCGCAGCACGTGTACGCGCTGCTGAGAAACAATTTAGACAAACTCGACCAGAATTTCGCAGATTTGCTGCGCCGCTGGGCAACTTTGGTACTCCCTACTGCCCCAGAATCAGAGGCGAGGCGCATTGCGGCCCTAATTGGCAATCTGAGCAACAAAATTGGGCGGTTTCCCCTCGGTAGCAAGGCGAATAACTTGGAAATCGAAATCGCCGGTTACGAAACCGTGGCTAAGGTGTTTACCCGCAAAGACTTTCCCCAAGAGTGGGCAGTCATGCAAAATAATCTGGGCAATGCTTATACCGATCGCCCCAAAGGCGATAAGGCTCAAAATATCGAACAAGCCATTGCTTGCTTTGCTAATGCCCTGCAAGTGCGAACTCGCGAACAGTACCCGGAACAGTGGGCGACGCTGCAAAACAATCTGGGAAACGCTTATAGCGAGCGCCTCAGGGGAGATGCGGCCGAAAATCTCGAAATTGCGATCGCCTGCTATCAAAACGCCCTACAAGTTCGCAACCGCGAGGGTTTCGGAGGAGATTGGGCAAGCACTCAAAACAATCTCGGCCGCGCTTACAGCCGCCGACTGCGGGGCGACAAAGCCCAAAATCTCGAACAGGCAGTCGTTTGCTACCACAATGCCTTGCAAGTCTACAACCGCAAGATGTTTCCCCGGCGCTGGGCGACGACTCAAAATAATTTAGCAAATGCTTACTATGATTTCCTGCGGGGGAATCGGGCAGAAAATCTCGAATACGCTGTCAACTGCTACCAGAGAGCTTTGCAAGTGCGGACTAAGGAAGCTTTTCCGCTGCAATGGGCGACGACTCAAAGGAATTTGGGCCGGGTGTTTATCGATCGAATTAAGGGCCAAGGAGTCGAAAATCTGGAAATGGCACTCACCTGCTTTCAAAATTCTTTGCAAGTCTACACTCGCATCAAATTTCCCGAAGCCTGGGGTTCGATCCAAACTTACCTCGGCAGGATCTACAGTCTGCGGGTGAAAGGGGAAAAAGCGGAAAATCTGGAAATGGCGATCGCCTGCTATCAAAATGCTTTGCTCTTTTGCAACCGCCAAAAAACTCCCGAACGCTGGGCAATGCTCTGTGCCTACCTCGGACGCGCTTTCAGCCAACACGTGAAAGGCGAAAAAAACCGCAATCTCAAAAGCGCGATCGCCTGTTATCAAAATGCAGCCCAAGTCTACACCAAACACGGATCTCCCCACCGCTGGGCCATGCTGCAAATTTATCTGGGCCGAGCTTTTTCGGAACTGACGGAGACGGAAAACTCGTCTCGCATCGAAAGCGCGATCGCCTGCTATCACAGTGCCGGCCAAATCTACACTCGCGAAACCTATCCCCACCGTTGGGCACAAATTTTATTTTATTTGGGTGAAGCTTACCGAAGGCGAGGCGAGTTGCTGCGCGCCTACGGCGTTTTTACTACTGCTGTCGATACTGTGGAGTTCTTGCGGAGCGAAGTTGGGGTTGATGCGGCCGATTTGGGCGATCGGGGAAGTAACTCAAAAGCCAAATTAGTCAGCACCTGGAGAGGACTCTATAAATCCCTCGTACAAGTTTGCCTAGAACTCGGCCCGGGCCAGCCGGAATATTACGCTAAAGCCCTGGAATACGCTGAACGCCACAAAAATCGGAATTTGGTAGAACTCCTGGTTAAATCCCCCCTGACCCCAAAAGGCGACATTCCGGCAGCGGTACGCAGCGAGTTGGAGTCATTGCAACTGGAAATAGCAAGGGAACAGCGGCAGCAACAACAGCGACAACCCGAACCCAGCACTAGCTTGATTTCTGAGGGCGACAGCCCTGGTTTGAACAGCGGTTCTCTGATGCCGAACTCCGATTTTATGCACTTAAATCAATTGTGGCGGCAGTTTGATGGGTTGATTGCGCGCGAGGTGCAGGCAAACGACCCTTTCTTCAGCTTAGCTCGCAAAGTTGAACCCATTACTTTCGAGCAAATTCGCCAATTGTTGCCTGATGCCAATTGTGCTGCTGTGGTGTGGGCGAGTTTGGAGGATTTGGTAGTGGCTTTTGTGGTGGTGAAGAGTGCAGAATATCCCGCCGTTCACCTCTGTGCGGCGGGAAATGCTTTAGCTGCCGAAACTTGGGCCGGAGAGTACCTCAGCGCTTATTCCGAGCAAAAAGGTCGCTGGATCAATCATCTCCCGGCTCGCCTCAAACGCTTGGCCGCGCTGTTGGAAATCGATCGAGTGGTGGCGCTGATTCCGGAAAATTGCGATCGGCTAATTGTGGTGCCGCACCGATTTTTGCACGCTTTGCCGCTCCATGCTTTGCCTTTGGGGGTGAGAGACGGGTTGGAGGACACCGGGGCAATTTTCAGGTCTCATGGCGGCGATCGCAGCGGTTTCGATCTGTTGGATACGCACAACAGTTCGGATTTTTCTCACAGTTCGTCCTTTGGGGAAATTTCACCTCCTCCTGCTTATTTGATCGATCGATTTGCCGGAGGAATTCGCTATGCTCCTAGCTGCCAGCTATTGCGGTTGAGACAAATCGCGCGCAGCGCAGCTATCGGCCGCTACAGACCGAATTTGCAGCACCTGTTGGCAGTTCCCACTTTCAGCAGAGATGCGCTTTACAGCAACCTGGAAATCGGCAATATTTCCCAGTGTTTTTCCAGTACAGAAATTTTGCGGCAGAAGCCAGCAATTAAAGAGGCTTTTTCTCGATCGATATCTGTAAATGATGGGAATTCATCCGCGAAAATAGGACAAGTGCAGCAGAAAAAATGCGCTCACTTTGCTTGTTTGAGCGTGCTTGATTTCGCTTTCCCGCTCAAATCAGGCGTATTTGTGAGAAATGATACTATGACTTTGGAGGAAATTTTTAATTTCGATTGTCGGCAATACTTTTTAGTTACTTTATCGGCTTGCGAAATTGCAGCAGGCTCAGTCAGCGGTACTGAAGATTTTGTCGGTTTGTCCGCGGGTTTGTTGTATGCTGGCACATCTAGTGTTGTCAGCAGCCTGTGGAAAGTGAATGATGTTTCAACGCTGCTGCTGACGAGCAAGTTTTATGAAAATCTCGGGCGTTTTCCTCGATTGCAAGTGGGAGATGTGGCGCGATCGCTTGCGGAGGCTCAAAGGTGGCTGCGGGATTTGACAGGCGAGGAATTGGAGGTGTTGCTGGCGGATTTTCAGCCTCAAATTTCGCAAATGTTCGATCGGCTTTCACAAAGTTCTCGCCTGATTGCTGAAGCATCTTTACAGCAAATTCGCAACCGCAAACCCTGTCCTTTTGCCAATCCTTATCACTGGGCAGCTTTTACTGCTGCTGGAGTTTAGTCAGTTGACAGTTGATAGTTGACAGTTGACAGTTGTCATTAATTATAGCCCAGATTCCGCAGATATTTAAACAGAATTGATGGTTGTCAAGTTGAAATATTCAAGCCTGAAATATTTATCCAGCAAGCATTTCAGGCTTTTTTGGTTAAAAAATATTGAGTCAGGATAAAAGAGGTAAAAACCATGAATGATCCTCAAGGAGCCATAACGCTCTTTCGTCACTTTCATGAGAGTAAATTCTCGAAGACACGACAGCAAAGGATCTCTTCCCAAACGATCCCAACAAAGGAAGGTGTTAGAAAATCGCTCCACAAAGCCATACTAGATAAGCATTATCAAATTATGGTCATATTTTTACTGTCTGAGAGTGATGAAGGAGCGATAACAGTCCTAAATTTAGGCTATTTAGGAATACTAGGGCGTCGGTTCAGTAAAAGAAATTGACACTCCTCGGCATAGTATGTATGTTGATGTAGACCTTGGCCCGGCGTTGCATGAGGACAAAAAAATGGTTGGCGATCGCGATCTACTGTCGCCCTCATGCGAGAACCCCTACATAATACATATTTCGTTCTTTTTGTCAAAATATTCTACTGTACCGACGCTCTAGTATGAGAAATTAGGTTAAGAAATCAACAAATAAACCGACAATACGGTCGGTATTTCAGATGTTTTAAGCCGTACACTTAGTCAATCTAAATGGAGCCGAACAGGTGAGCAACTTAACAAAAAACAGGATATATTGCAATACCGTTTACTTAAGACCGCCCTGAGGGTAAAACCCTATGAGAAATAGATACGGAGATTGCTTTCCTTCGGATCGCGAAAGCTAACGTTCCTCTCTTCGGACTATTCTAAGTAAACCGTATTGGGATATATTGAATTATTTAGGAAACGTTTGCAGTGAATATTTTTTAATAGTTGAAGATGGATAAGGATGAAAATAAACCTGAGAATATAGTTGAATAAATCCCAATAATTAGCAAGGCAAAAATCATGTTGCCGGAATTGTGATATCTAATTTATGGCAAATTAGCTCAAAGATTCCACAAATGAATATATTAGGAAATATCTGTAAATTCAAAATTCTTGTATATCTCAAAAATCTGACAATAATGATACCAAAAGTAGACAAGGTAGGCGCAGATGTTTTTCATACAGTGAATATATGAAAAACCTTAATCATCAAAGCCAGAACTGCGGAATGTGGGCTGAAAACTCTTTCTTAAAAAAATAGGGCAAGCCTAAGCCCGCCCTACAAATCAGATTAAATCACTTTACACATTAATAAGTTTCAACGTGCCAGCGATGCTCTTTCTTCAACTGTTTTTGATAGCCAGCCCAGTCAATGCCGTGCTTGCTAGATGCAGCAGACATTCCCTCATCAATGCCGCCTTCCATGCCCTTCAAACCACAGATGTAAGTGTGAGTTTTCGGCTTTTGAACCAATTCCCACAGTTGGTCTGCGTTCTCTTGAATCCGGTTTTGAATATACATCTTACCGCCGTCAGCAGTCTTTTGCTCGCGGCTGATCGCATAAGTTAAGCGGAAATTATCGGGGAATTCGCGCTGCAATTGCTCCAATTCTTCTTTATAAAGAATGTTGGGAGTGTAAGCAACTCCAAAGAACAGCCAAGCTAAACCTTTGAACTTGTAACCAGGATTATTTTCTTTAAACATCCGCCACAAATAAGCGCGGAAAGGAGCAATACCCGTACCAGTAGCCATCATAATCACGGTGGCATCTTCGTCATCGGGTAACAACATTTCTTTCCCTACCGGGCCGGTGATTTTGACATCAGCCCCAGGTTCCAAACCTGTGAGAAAAGTCGAACAAACGCCGAATACTCTTTCGCCACTTTTCGGGTCATTGTACTCCAGCCGGCGAACGCACAAAGAGACAGTTTTGTCGTCGAGGTTGTCGCCGTGACGGGTAGAGGCGATCGAGTAAAGTCGAATTTTGTGAGGTTTACCGTTTTTATCGGTTCCATCGGGAATAATCCCGATACTTTGACCTTCTAGATAGTGCAAATTGCCACCAGAAATGTCGAAAGTGACGTGACGAACTGTGCCGTCGCCGCCTTCTCTGACCATTTCTTCTGTAGAGATGCACTTACCAATATAGGGATTGGCCGGTTTGTAGAGGTTAACAGGAACCTGAACTTTTTCCTTTGCTTGAGTCATGGGCTTAGTTTTTTCTCCAGATTTCTGACTCTGTAGCCCTGCTTCTGGTGCGACTTTGCCATTAGTAGTTTCGGGAGCGCCGTTTGAGGGGCGGATGCTGACGATTTTGCCACCCATGCGAGCAATTCTGCGCATTTCCTGATTCATGCGATCGTAAGGCACGGAGATAAACACGCTGCCGCTACGGCGAATCGGGTGATTTGTTTCGTCAGTTGCTTTGCTCTGACGCATACCCTCCACTTCGTAAACAAAGATGCGGCTGCCTGATTCTGAGTTGGCCGCTACACCAGATATGCTTGGGCTGTACATTTGTTGCTTGTCCTTCACGATACAGAGTTATAAAGAAAGAGAATGTGACGTTAGACTCAATTTACTTTTTTCTTAAGGCCACCTGGACTAATTTGCCCGCGCGAATCTTTGGGCATTGCCGCGCAGGCGGGAGTGTCAAGTTGAGATCGCTCTGCCTCTAATTCCCGATTAGCCGATCGCCGCCCTTGGTCTCGCCCGGCTGCATTCAGGTGTTGACCTATAGCTATTGTTGTCTGCGTACTGCCAATATTTTACCCGATCGGGGGATCTGCCCCGATAACTCGTTCTGATTTGGGGAGAGGGGGAGAGGGGGAGAGGGGAATACGGCTCAAGAAATATACAATTTAAATGCTGTCTTGCTGAAAGTAGGATTTAGCTAAATGACGTTGAGCTTGTAGGGGGCGGACGCATTCTGGTAAGATTAACCACTAAAGTTAGTATTAATTTCTTGCCTTGAAGATTGCTTGGGTCTTCCCGGACAGGCAGTCAACTGACTGCTGTATGCTGGTTAGTCCTCGATCCTCTCGGGGTAGCAAACCCGCAGAAAGCCTGCTTGTAGCTACCTGCGGGCTGAAATTTTTTGGAATCTAGACTTCAGTTACTTAGTAAACAGTGATTTTGTTAGAGGGAAACTATGACCAGTAAGCCGGATCGCGTGGTTTTAATTGGCGTTGCCGGAGACTCCGGCTGCGGAAAATCTACTTTTTTGCGCCGATTGACAGATTTGTTCGGGGAGGATTTCGTGACTGTAATCTGCCTTGACGACTATCATTGTCTCGATCGCAAGCAACGCAAGGAAACAGGGATTACCGCCCTTGACCCCAGAGCGAACAATTTTGACCTGATGGCCGAGCAAATGAAAGCGCTCAAAGAAGGTCGGGGAATAGACAAGCCGATTTACAACCACGAAACCGGTCTGCTCGATCCTCCTGAGCGGGTAGAGCCGAATCACGTGATTGTGATTGAGGGGTTGCACCCCCTTTACGACGAGCGAGTGAGAAATCTCATCGACTTCAGCGTCTACCTCGACATCAGCGACGAAGTAAAAATTGCTTGGAAAATCCAGCGCGACATGGCGGAACGGGGCCACCGTTACGAAGACGTGCTGTTTGCGATCAATGCTCGCAAACCAGATTTCACAGCGTACATCGACCCACAAAAGCAATATGCTGACGTGGTAATTCAAGTATTGCCGACTAACTTGATCAAAGATGACAAAGAACGGAAGGTTCTGCGCGTCCAAATGATCCAGCGCGAAGGTATCGCCAACTTTGAACCTGCGTATTTGTTTGACGAAGGTTCGACAATTAACTGGATTCCTTGCGGCCGCAAACTGACTTGTTCCTATCCCGGAATTAAGATGTACTACGGCCCAGATGCTTTCTACGGCCACGAAGTCTCGATTTTGGAAGTAGACGGTCAGTTCGAGAATCTCGAAGAAGTGATTTACATCGAAAGCCACTTGAGCAAGACTTCTGCGAAATACGAAGGCGAGTTGACTCACCTGTTACTCCAACACCGCGAATATCCTGGTTCCAACAATGGAACTGGTTTATTCCAAGTATTGGTGGGATTGAAGATGCGGGCGACTTACGAAAAGTTGACTGCAAAAGAATCAAAAGTTGCTGTTAGTGTTTAGAACTCTGACTTGACATCCACCCCGACCTGAAGGTGCGGGGATTCCCAATCATCGCTAATTGGGTTTCTGCTTCATAGCACCAGCCTTCCGAGACTTACTCTCTTCGGGTCTTACAGTTGCTCCGCAGACTGAAACGGCTAGCCCAGCCGCCAAAATGTTCTTTGCAGCATTGATGTCACGATCGTGGTTTGTCCCGCACTTGGGACACTCCCACTCGCGAATATTCAACGGCAATTTCTCAACAATGTGACCGCAGTTTCCACAGCGCTTAGAGCTGGGAAACCAGCGGTCTATTTTTATTAATTCACGCCCGTACCAATCGCATTTGTAACTTAGCTGGCGAATCAATTCACCCCAACTAGCATCGCTGATGGCAAGAGCTAACTTATGGTTTTTCACCATATTCTTGACAGCCAAATCCTCAACTACAATCGTTTGGTTTTCACGAACGAGTTGAGTCGTTAGCTTGTGCAAGAAATCTTTACGCACATCGACTATCTGTGCGTGGACTTTTGCCACCTGTCTCCGGGCTTTTTCCCGATTGTTGCTTCCCTTTTGCTTGCGTGCTAACGTTTTTTGCTTTCTTTTTAACTTTTTGCGAAGTCTCTTAAAGTGTTTGGGATTGGCGATTTTATCGCCGTCGCTAGTAGCAATCAAACTCGTAATCCCCACATCCAATCCGATAGTTTTATCTGTTTTTGGAAATGGTTGGATTTTATAGTCGTCTACTAATATGGATACAAACCAAAGCCCAGCAGGCGTTAATTTCACTGTAATCGTAGACGGAATGCACCCTTGGGGAATTTGTTTGCTCCAGCGGATAGGTAGTGGCTCGTTACATTTAGCCAAAAATACCTGTCCGTTTTTCCAGCGGAAGGCAGATTTGGTAAATTCAGCACTGCCACCGTTATGCTTTTTCTTGAAATTAGGATATTTGGCTCGTCCTGCAAAGAAGTTGGTGAACGCTGTCTGAAGGTGGCGCAAGCCTTGTTGAAGAGGTACGCAGCTAACTTCATTCAAGAAATCAAGTTCTTCCTCTTTCTTCCAGTTCGTCAGCATAGAGGAAGTTTCGCTGTAGCCAACTCTTTCTTGGCGTTCGTACCAAGATTCCGTGCGGTAAGTCAAAGCCTTGTTGTACACTAGCCGGGTACAGCCCATTGTCCGTCGCAAGAGGTTTTCTTGCTCGCTGGTGGGATAGAATCGGTAGCGATAGGCTTTTTCCATATCTTCACAGCCTAACACGTCTTTTGTGATATTAGCTCTGTGTTGTATGTTTTTGTAAAGCCGTCGAGCGAAGGACGGGGTTTCCACCCACTTTTTTTGATGAAAGATTTGAGAGGCGCGAGTGCGCCTCTTTTTTTTGTGGGTGAAATGAACGGCAGATGGTGATATTGGCACAGCGAATAATTAAGGCGTAATACGGTTCATTTAAGAACTATCTGACTTTTTAAAAATGCCTGTATTGCCTATGAAATCGTGAGACGAAATTCGTAAAAAATCTTTAAGCCAAGCCTATTGAGTTAGGGTAGAGTATTTGGCAATAGAGAGTTTAAAAATGTTTTTCCGGCTTGATTGAGGGAAGTTCTACTTTTTTGAATTATCTAATTTGATGCAACCCTGTGTGAATATCGATTAAGAATGCCAAAAACTTTACTGCTACACCATTACCTCCTCCAGTAATAGCTTCATTCGATTGCCGATCGCCCCGACATTGGGTTCCAGTAAAATACTGAGATGGTCTCCAGGTACATCGTAAATGGTCAGACCGTCTTTGAGATAAGGTTTCCAGCCTAGATCCGGATCGAGACTGACACTTACGCCATCTTGAGAATCCTGTGCTCGAAACATCACTACTTTGCCAGCATAGGGTTTTGGCGCGTAAGCTCGTTCTGCCAGATCAATTATCTTCTCTCTGATCAAATAGTCGGTGGTGTAAGACATTGACTCTGTAGGTTCTTTCACCTTGTTGTCTCGCCCGATCGTCTTGCGGGCCAGCATTGTCATTCCGTCTGTAACTGTCGTTATTTTATCGACGACACTACTGACGATGTAACCTACGCCCTGCTTAGCAATTTTTTGGACATGGAAGCGCAGCCGCTGCTGAATGGGTAGGGGCTTGTAGGCAGAGGGCAACATGGAATCAAACATCACCAATAACGCTGTTTCCTGTCCTTTAGCTGCCAATTTTTGAGCAACCTCAAAAGCAACAATACCTCCAAATGACAAACCACCCAAATAATAGGGGCCTTCTGGTTGCACCTTCACGAGTTCATTGATGTAATAGTCTGCGATCGCCTCAACCTGATTGACTGGCCCGTGCACGCCATCTTTAACAACAGCAATTAAGCCATATATCGGCTGATCTAGCCCTAAATATGGAATTAACGGATGATAAATAGACACTCCTTCAAACAGAAAGAGTGGTGGCTGAGAACCTTTCGGTTGAATCTCGACAAGGGAAAGGCTTTGGTTGGGGATATCGCCTTGACGTAGAATCTGGGATAGTTGCTTGATGGTTGGGGCTTGGAAGATAATCGATAGTGGGACTTTCTGCTGGAACTTTTGGTCAATTTTGTCAGCTAAGCGAGCGGCTAACAGGGATGTACCGCCTAAATCCATGAAATTATCCGTAGTGCCGATCGGCTTAATATTGAGTATCTGCTCCCAAATTTGAACAAGTTGAGCTTCTAGTCCATCAATAGGCAACACAACTTCACTATTTGTAACCAGATCGGCAACCTGAGGTTCTGGAAACCCACGGCGATCGACCTTACCATTGGGCGTCATCGGGAAAGAGTCCATCACTACAACCGCTGCCGGAATCATGTATGCCGGTAGTTTGGTTTGTAGAAAACTACGCAATTCAGACACCTGAATTGGTTGTCCGGGCTTCGGAATGATATATGCCACTAAGCGCTTTTCACCGGGTACATCTTCCCGTGCCAAAACTATACCTTGCTGCACAGATGGGTACTGTTCCAAATAGGTTTCAATCTCTAGTAACTCAATCCGAAAACCTCGAATTTTTACTTGAAAATCGATGCGACCAATAAACTCCAACGTTCCATTGGGTAAATAGCGGCAAGTATCCCCTGTTATGTAAAGTTTGTCTCCAGGTCGATCGCTAAATGGATTAGCAATAAACTTACTAGCAGTACGTTCTGCCAAGTTTAGATATCCCCTGGCAACCCCTGGGCCGCCAATATACAGTTCTCCAATATCGCCATCTGGGACAGGATTTAGGTTGTCATCCAGAATGTAAATTTGGCTGTTGGGAAGGGGACGACCGATGGGAATGTCTGCTTCACTACTGAGATCGTAGCTTTCAGCGATCGGGTCAAAAATGGTGGCCGTCACTGTAGTTTCAGTCGGCCCGTAGGTATTGAGCCAACGAGGATATTCCCCAACCAATTGTCGCCATTCAGCATACAGAGCGCGAGAGGCTTTTTCTCCGCCCACAATCACCAATCTCACATCTGGGGACATGGGAACACCTAGCAATGAGAGTCCGCTGACGAGACCATGCCAAAAAGCAGTTGGCAAGTCCAGAATAGTAATTCGTTCTTGCTCAATAAATTCGAGGAATTGGCGGGTAGAGCTAATACAGTCTTCAGTTCGCAGCACGATTGTTGCACCACTTACCAAGGATGGAAAAACTTCCTCAATGATGATGTCAAAGCTCATGCTAGAGAATTGCAGTACCCGATCGCCAGCCTGAAGATTAAATGCCTGTGCGATCGCCTTGCTGTGGTGAACCATGCCCCGGTGAGTAATCATTACACCCTTGGGATTTCCCGTCGAACCAGAGGTGTAAATAACGTAAGCCAAATGCTCGGGCGTTGTCAGCAGAGACAAATTTTCAGTGCTGTATGGCGCCATATCGTGCCAGTCTGTATCTGGACAAATCACGCGAGCATTGTGTTCGGGCAAAAATTTAACCAGATCCTGTTGAATCAAAATGAATCGCACAGCGGCGTCTCGTAACTTGTACGCTCGACGTTCGTGGGGATAGGCTGGGTCGATCGGCACATAGGCCGCCCCAGCCTTCATCACCCCCAAAAAGCAAATCACCATTTCCATGCAGCGATTCATAGAGATAGCAATCAGTTCATCCGGTTGCACTCCTAGTGCTTGGAGGTAATGGGCGAGCTGGTTTGCGCGTTGATTTAAGGCATCATAGGTTAATTCTTGCCCTTGAAATGAAAGGGCGATCGCATCAGGAGTCTCCTTAACCTGTGCTTCAAACCATTGATGGATACTCACATAGTCAGATGGAGTTCGATCGACTTGAGAGTCCTCGACAGAGGAAATATCCTGACTATGTAATGGAAGATCGACACAGACATCGTGGGTAGTTTTTAGTGCATCAGTTTCCTGGTTGGGTAAGTACCCATCACGACTCGTCAAAACATCTTGAGAATTCATCATATTTTTGATTTAAGTAGAGTGAGGGAGATTAAGAGAGGCACCCTAGGGAAAATTCCTTATCGCGCATTGATCCAGATCACAGCTTTTTGTGGATTGCTTATTTAGCAGTCTCGAAACTGTCACATTGCAGTAATAATACGTATATGACGGCGCGAATCAATGTGCTTTTGGGGAACGGAAGTTGTTTCTGGATAATTACTTTTTGTCCTGTTTTAATTATACGGCTTATTAATTGATCTGGTCTAGATCAAGACTGTTTTGGCAATCATCTCATTGGCGATCGGGGGCGATCGGGAGCGATCGCAGTAAACAAGCAAAGCACTTTAGCTACCTTACTCCTTCAGTAGAGCTAAACTGCTTTGCCTGTAAGTATTTCAGCTATTTACATTTTTTTGTATGCCTTAAAAATTTGTACCTTTACTTAAGTTGTCACCAATAGGAGACGGTGCTTGGAAGTAGAGAGGTTAAGAATATTTGTCCGGCTTCATTGAGATCGTCATTTAGGGAAAAGTTTAGACTGCGAACTCGCAGATCGCCATTTTTTATGTCTAGTGGCTGTTTGAGGTGTTCCGGGTAGATAAGAATTGCATTTTTACACTTTAGTGCATTTGCGTAGGCAACTATTTGATGGCGGTCTCCACTGTCTGCTCGATCGGGAGCTTTGTATTTGGTATCGAGGACGTATTGGACTTTACCTGTTTCTATATCGCACAGCAGTAAGTCAATGCGATCGGAGTAATTTTGGTCATGTGTGACCGTGTGTTTTTTCTTGACAAAGAAGCCTTTTGGTGTATTAGCCTTGAGCCATTCAGCGACAAACTGTTCATATAAACTAGCCATGTTGATCAGAAAAGGGAGCATTTCGCGATCGCCCATTTCGTGACTGGGCCCTGTGTTATCTAAAAAAAACCGACAGAGGGCGTGTAAAAGTTGATAATCTTGATTAAGACGGTGATAAGTGCGATCGATACAAGCTTCTGGTTTAAAAGATGTTAGAGTAACAAATCCTTGGAGTGCGTGAAAAGCTTTTCGCACCCTCGATGAGACAGATTCGCGGCACAAACCGCTACGGCCAATAATGAAAAGTGTCCAAGCCAGAATTTGATTATCTTCGATATCGCCTGTTTGTTCGTTATAGTGACATTTTAGTTTAACCTCCCAAGGTTTTTGCACAGCTTCCCGGACATCGATGCGACCGCGAATATAGGAAAGTTTTTCTATTTTTGGTAAGTAATCGCGATATAATCCTTTGCGACAGCGTTCGAGAATTTTCAGCGCCAGGATGTTAGCTAATCGTTCATATACTTGTTTCAAAGATTCGCACTCAATCTGTCCTTTCGGAAAACTTATCTTAAGTTCGTAGGCATACTCAAGCATTCCGAATAAATTTGCGATCGGAACTTTGGGTTTGATCACAATGTGAAATTGTGGAGTAATTGGAATATTGCCAACTCGGCCTTGAGACTTTAATTGCCATTTATATTTTGTTTTAGGGTTGGGAAATTCAATATCTATTTCCTTAGCATAATTATGGTAGATTTTCTCTCCTACTGATTGGGGGATTGCATCTCGCTCAAAGGTCGCTAATTGATATTCTGTGAGTTCGATAATTTGGGGTGATTCTCGTTTCATAGAAATACGGTTCAGTCAGTAGTTGTCATTGCGAGGAACGTTAGCGAAGCGATCCGTAGGAAAGCAATCGCAGTATCTATTGTTCACACAGTTTTCCCTCTAGGACTCTCTTAAGTCAATCACATTGTTTCATAGATGCTGTAACGGCATATTTTTGGTAATGGTAGCGTTAGATGCTCAATTGCTCAATTTGTCTTTGATTTTATCCCAGAGAAATTCATCCATTTTTGCCTGGTCATCAAAAAAGTATTCTTCGAGATATGGCTCAATTTCCATTTGCCAAATATCTTGGATATCTTCAGCTAAGGTTTTTGTCAAAAAGAAGGAGATGCCTAATTCATAATGTTTGTTGTTAATTGCCCGATTGACATTTTCTAGAATCCTAGTTAATTGATCGACTGGGAAAACCGTTTTCTCTCTCTGGTGATACTGTCGCAGGACTTCATAGTTGGGATAGATGGGAATGAATGCAAAACGGCGGCGGAGTGCGTTATCGACTAAGGCAATAGAGCGGTCTGCGGTGTTCATTGTGCCGATGATGCGGACATTTGTCGGGATTCTGAATTTTTGACCGCTGGCTAGTGTAATAAAGCGTTTTGTATCTTGTCGGTCATCTAGGAGATACATTAACTCGCCAAAGACTTGAGATAAATTTGCGCGATTAATTTCATCAATAATCAGAACACAAGTGTCTTCACAGACTTCGGCTTTTTCGCAAAATTCAAGGAATCTACCGGGAACTATTGGATAAGTTAATTGCCCATCTTGACTTTGTGGGCGAAGGCCTTGAATAAAGTCTTCATAAGTATAAGCTGGATGAAATTGGATCGTGTCTGAGAAACCGTCACCGCCGCCGATTAAGTGTTGGGCAAGTTTTTGCGCGAGGAAGGTTTTTCCAGTGCCGGGCGGGCCTTGGATGATGGTTTGACCTTTGCGGTTAATGGTGTGTATCCATTGGGCTAGTTGGGTTTCGGTGAAGCCAGTTTCTTCGGCACATTGGTTCAAAAGATATTCTGGTTGCAACTTTACTTCTTCTACAGCGTATTTAAACATAATTTCCTCATCTACCAGTGGCACTTCGTTACTAGGAAAGTCATATTTTTTTATCTCGACAAGCCAGTGGCAGAACATATCAAATAGATCGTCATCTCGAATAGAGGGAGCGCCATTTTGGTGCATTTCTTTAGTTAATTCTTCAATGAGCTCGCGTCCGGTGAAGTTAGCAGATGAGTAGTCTATTAGCTTTTTGCTATACGAAGTATTGGCGAAATAGTTAATCACCTGTATTGACTTGTCATTAATCGCAAGAAAGTCATCGGGATGGAGAGCATTCAGGATAGGTGTTAACATTCCTATCTCGCCGAATAAGGAGGCTGGCATTTCTTCGGAAAAGTTTCTACAGGCAGAAGATAGTTGACTCGGATCGTCGTTACAACAGCAGACTAAATAGATAATTAATTGGGCAATTCTTACTGGTGTTATTAATGACAAATTTTTATACAATTTTGAATTCCATAATAACCCTTGTGTTATGCACGGATTAATATGAACCCAGGCTCCTCTTTGTCGATTAGCAGGAGAGTCTTGGTAAGGTAGAAGTTGCAAGATTACGGATTCAGTCACATCCTCTCCAGACTCAGCAGCAGAAGCGATCGCTTCAAAATTTCTACGTCCCTGCTGACGCTGCTCCTCGTAAGCCACCCTATGACGTAACCCATCTGGAGTGTAGGGATATGAACTGACAAATTCCTGAAATAGCCTGACAAACTCAGCTTTTTTTTTCGCTAGCATACTGCTCTTGCCAACTATTGATTAATAAATTATTGTAGTAAATATTTATCTCGAACATTCTCCTAGAGAATAGACTATTCTCAACTGTTTATCGGTGATGTAACGATAACTTTGTGGTGGTTTAAGCTCAGGCAACTTTTTTCTTAAACGGTGTAAGTCTACTGGTTGGCTAAACCTGTGAATATCTTTAAGAAAAATTCCAATACCTGTTTTTGTACCTTGATAATAATCATAAAATTTTTCAGATGAAATGCCCGCTTTATCTTCAACTTCCTCCCAAAGTTCCGCAATTGGTTTTTCTATGATAGTATCCACTTTGAATGAACCGAATACAGCTTTAGTCGGGGAAGAAATGTAAATTAATACCAAATCGCCTTCGTTCAATAATCGAGGGCGGACGCGCCGCAATTCAACAGTCTTATTGCTATCAAATATTTTGTTGGCATATTCCGGTCGAATAGATAATAGCAAGATACTTGACATGGGTTACACTCCTTTATTTATGTCGCGGTTCCTTCATTATATATGATACCGAATTGTTCCTTTGAAATCTTAAATAAACTTTGAACGGTTGTTTTATTTTCAAGTATTTCCCGAAGCCTATTTAATGTCAGTCGTTTAGTAAAAATCTTGGTATAGCTAAATCTGATAGCCATAATATCTTCATCTGGTTTGTCTCTTGCTAGATTCATTAAATCTTTTAACCCATATACACCTAAGTGGCGGAACTGTCTATATAGTTTTTCAGGTTTGTCTATGATAACTTCATCTAACCTAGAACAAGCTTTAACCTCTTGTGTCCCAGTAAATGCTCTGTCGGAGCTAACATACCATAAAATTCTACCAATAACACCAGGTTTTAGACCGCCATTATTTCCCTTATAGTACACCAGTTCGCGTCTGAGTGCTAGATCAGTTTGAGATTCAAAGAGGCAGAGGCACTGGTTAGCCAAGTGTTCATCAAACAAATCTTTTGCCCATCTGGGTTGAATAGGAATAATGAATGTAGGCAAGTCAGCATTAATAACTTTAGCAGGCCAAAGGTGACGTTCTATCTCCGATATAGTCTTTATATCTTGAGTTGATTCGCTGATAGTAAGAGTTTCTGCGAGCTGAATGCAAAAATGATATTCTGGTTCCATATTACCTAATTCGGCAAGGTACTTAGATAGTTCTGTTGATGTTTTTGCAACAGCAAGATTCGCCTTTAAATACCCATTATTAACTCGAACAAAAGCATCTTCTTGAATAGCTTGTAAAACAGTTTCTTCCAGATATGGGTCAATAATTCTGGTAAATTGTCGCTTTTCATCGGCTGAGAGTGATATAGAATAGAAAATCAAATACCGTGCCAGCGTAGCCGCTATAGCGCCTGGACGAACTCGCATGATTTTCACTTTTAGTTCGTAAGTTTGGTGTCGATCAAAAACAATTAAAGCAAGGGGTGTATTTTCATTTTCTAAAAAAACATAACATTGAAATTTATCTGGATTAGCAATAAGGTGGCGCAGCCGTTGTTTAAATTCTCCCTCTGTTTCGCCCTTTTCACTAGCATGAAAACTATCAATTAATCGAAATTGTTCAAATTTTTGGATGAGTTTCATCTTTATAGATGTACCTGCCAAGCGAACAGGTTGATATTCAACATTTCTGCGAATATCATCGAATTTTAAAATTAAATTAGTTGGGCTAATTACTTCCAGTGTAAATTTCTTATAAATCTCATCAGCTAAATTCAAAATTTTTATGTTGCGAGTTACAAATACCGGAGAATCAGAAGCAATAGTTATAGCTAATTGATTTATTGTACCTTGGTCGAAAGTTATAGATTGGCCGACCAACAGTTGAGCGATAGAATATAAAATACCTTCAAGTCTAGTTTTGTCATACAACAACTGAGTAAAACTATTAGCGAGGTAACGTTTGCTATCTCTTAATTTAGCATCATCTATTCTGTTGATTGATTTGAAAATTTCATCAGTGATGCACAACTCCAAGTCATCCTGCAACCAATCAGCGAGTAGAGAGTCGGATTCTGTAGTTTTAAGCTCTTCATTTCCGTGCAATTCCAAGAAAACGCTTGTGTCGATGACTGCACAAAGTTTAGATTCAAGCTTCTGATTAGCAGCATAAGAAAATATTGTAGGATGATTGTGTTCTAGCCACCAAATTGTAAGAAGTTTACCATCCTTACTTTTGCCTGTCTTTTCATCTAAGGGAACAAAGCCTAATTTATACCACATCCCGTCTATTCCATAGTCTCGGCGGCATTTAAGCTCAATCCTATAAAAATCCTGAGTTTTTTGACTTAAGTAATTGACTAGCTTTTTAGCAACATCTTTGCCACGCCATGAGGGAGCGATGCAGAGATGAACAATAACAATTGCGTGTTTTCGGATCACCTTCCGGTATAGCAGATAACCAATACAATTTTTATCGGGATCAATAGCCACAAGAATCGTGCGCTTGATTGCATATTCTGTAAAAGCATCTCTTGGTAACAAGCCAAGAGTTTTTTTATTGGCATCGCTTAATGCTATAACGGTTTGTAAATGAGGGGATCTATGATCGATTGCTTCGATCGTTATCTGTATATTTTTTGTCATTTTGTTACGGTTCCCTCTATTTCATAACGTAGTTGCATGATTAGACACTATTGAGCAAACTCACGATCGCCCTTTTATGCCTACCACGTATCAGATTACCAGTAAATTGGGGAGTGAGAGAGTCAAAAGTGCGATCGCCTCCACCGCCGCCACTTGCCTTCTCAAACCACAAGCGCGCAGCCAAACAAATGCGAAACTTGTGCCAAACTTACTGAAAAGTGTTATATTCAACTCCGTAAACCCTGAACAGCGCTTTCAGGTATGCCAAAATTATCAACGAGTCAACTAAATGCCCTTTACTTTCAAGAAATTAGCCGCCATTGCAATCTTCTTCGTAGCCGTAAAAATTTTAGTTGACTCTGGGCACTTCCAACAAGCCGCCAATGACATCACACACAGAAACCCAGCCAGCGCCACATCAGATACCGAAACTATCCGGCAAAAATCCAGCAGCCCGCCCCCAGCAGAACCCCACAAATCACCGGATCAAAAGTTTGATGTAGTAGTATATGGCGATGAAGTGCCGGGGATATGTGCGGCTATATGGGCAAAAAAGACTTTAGGTGAAAAGGGTAAAGTTGCTGTTGTGCGATCGAACTACGCAACTGCTCTTTTGGGCGGCGTACTCACCCGCGGCGGTTTAGGTTACGTCGATTTAGATAAAATCCCCGACTGGTACCGCCAACCCTACGCCCAATGTTTCCGGGAATTCCTAGACAAAGCGAATGTTCCTGAATCTTGCTTGGAACCAAAAACCGCTGATAAAGCTCTGAGAGAGATGCTTTCGGAAGCCGGAGTTAAACTTATTTCCCACTCAACTCTGACTCCTCACGTAGTTGATAAAAAAATAGAATATGCCGAAGTCAAAGAGAGCAATATTAAAATTCAAGCTAACTCTTTTATTGACGTAACTCAAGACGCGGAACTGGCAAGAAAAGCCGGATTATCTTATTATACAGGATATGAATCGCAAAATATTAAATCAAAAAATGAAACTTTAGCAGTATCTGTAGTGCCGACAATTACGGGGCTAACGATGGCAGACTTCCGCAAAATAGAAGATGACATTCTCTACGACACGCCTTTAGTCGAAAAAATCAAAGCAAGCATTACCAAATATAAAGACCCCGCAAGTACAGAATTCTGGATGAGAAATTTCTTGAGTCCGATTTATCAGGCATATCGAGACGGCTACAACATCAGAAGCGTAGCCCTAGGTGCGGCATATCACGTAGACAGGAACTTGCCCTTTACTCAAGATAAAGGATTCTTCTTTGATAAAGCCAATGTTTGCGTTTATAAAGATAATTCGCTGTCGTGGAACGGGTTTTTATTTAAATATCAAGTTGATGAATTGATGAAGATGGAAGCTAACGGCAGAAAACCGAATGCTGAGATGGTGAAAGAAATGTCACATCTCCAAGAATGGCTGCAAAAAAAATCTGGTAAAGATGTGAGAGTATTTATCCCGGAAGAGATTTATATCAGACAAACTTTGAATGTTCGGGATGTGGTGGCGCCGCTAAGTGGGAAAGAGATTATCAAAGGAGGAACAGAGCCCTCCAAGTCGATCGGCAGTTTTTCCTATGATTTCGACTTGCGGGGGGGAGTCAAGGATTTGGAATCGAGAATTCCGCCGCTGCCGACCTATAATTTTGGGATAGAGAGCGCTTTGGCGAGTAAAGTGAGTAATTTGGCGATCGTAGGGCGATCGTCCGGTTATGTCGGGATGGCGGTATCAGTCGGGCGAATTGCGACGGTGAATATTTATCAAGGACAAGGCGTGGGCGTGGCGGCGGGTTTGGCTAGCAAGTTGGGAGTGCCGCTAAATACGATTACTTCGAGTAAAACAAGGGAAACTTTGGAGACTTTAACGGGGAAAACTACTTATTTGTCGGGGAGAGATACGAGTTATGGCGTGGATTATAAAGAGGTGAAATAGATCTAAGGAAGTAGTAGGGGACGAGCGAAATATTCGGTGGAAATAGGAAATTTTGTAAACTAATTAAGAGCGATCGCACTTTTTTTTGACAAAGTGCGATCGCTTTTTCTTTGCTGGTTCAACTCAAACACCTGAAACTTCTTTTTTCTGTAACATCGCTTCTCTAAATTTACCAATGCGTTTTGCAGATTTCTCATCCACCGCCGTTATCATCTGACCTACTTCTATCATTTGCCGTTCAACTATTTTTGTCATTTCCAGCAGTTCAAGTAATTCTTTTTCATCCGGTAGCTGTCTCATTGTAAGTTCTCCAATCTAGCAATAATTCGTTCCATGCCTATTTTAGCTTCCAGCACCCGACCTAGCAAGTCTCCTTCTACGGCGCAGGATTCCCAAACTCTTAGATATCCTCTCGATCTTCGCTCTGCTGCTGCTGGTATTCTGTAATAATGTTTTGAATATCTTCTGCTGCAATATCGACTTGTTCGGATTTTGTGTAAAGGGTCAGCAAAATGATTCCCGTTGCTGTTTGGACGTAGTAAATTAAACGATAGCCACCACTTTTACCTTTTTGAGTGTCGCTATTTCGGACTCTCAACTTGAAGACTGCATAACCCACTCCAGCAATTCGATCTCCTGGCAGTTCTCCCCGTGTGAGTTGTTCGATAACGGGTTGAATATCATTGCGAATGCTGCGGTATTTTTTTGCAAGAGTGCGTAAATTGCGGTTGAAGGTTCGCGAAACTATAACTTGAATTAAGGGCAAGTCAGTCATTTTCAATTCCTTCCCACATTTGAGAAACCGAAATGGTTTGCCCAGTCATGGCTTCGTGCCAAGCTTGCCGAAAATCTTGTAGCAGCGCTGCTTTAGATTGGCCCTCTCCGTCAATTTCTGAGGGTTCTGGAATACTAAGAGAATTAGCAGCAGGCATCTCTTGGATTTCTGCTGAGAAAACCTCTGCCAGATTATTTTGTGAAACGATTACCCCTTGACGTTGCTTTTGGCTTAGAAACTCTATAAAACTCGCAACTAATGCCAGATGTTCTGGAGAGAGTCGATCGAGCCATCGATCGATTTGATGTCGAAGTGCTGCTACATTCATAATGCCATCATACCTTTTAATTTTACCTTCATTTTAACGTAAGTATAAAGGTAGTGATGCGATTGCCGAGCGGTACATTCAGTTGACGGCTATTGGAACGGGAACCTTGGTGGAAATTGACCCGGATGGTTCAACCAATAGGGGCGATTGTTAATCCCCCTCTTTGAATCGCAAGTAATGTCAGGGTTTCGGTAGAAGTTGGATTTGAGTGACATTCAGTTTATGTGCCAAAGAGATTTTAACTCGCTCCAACTTTTTAACATAGAGAAATGTAAATTCGATCGAGATTTTTACCATGACTTTTACGCTTCAAAGAAACGGCACCCACTTCTTTGGCACTACTTACATGAGTCCCACCACAAGGAATAATGATATCACCATAACGCCAGTAAGAGATATCTTTTGTACTAGGATCTGACTCCATCAAAATTTCATCGCCTTGAGCAATCAAATTATTAGCTAAAGTAGACACTTTTGGAATCAGTTCAGGATTGAGTTTATTAGCGTAGTCTAAACGGGCACTCTGTTCATATATATAGCAACCTTTGATATATAGCTTTTCTTGATGACCATAGATTTCTTCAAGGGCGTGTAAAACAAAGTGAGTTGCACTGTGGTAACGCATTAGCTTGTATCGATAATCCCAATCAATCTTCATATGCACTTTTTGTCCTACGATAAAAGGGGAAGGACTATCTAGTTTATGAACCACCACAGTATCAATCTGTACCATCGGAACTTCGACATCTGGACGGTTTATATAGATAGGTTTTCCGGGTTGCTTTTGTACGTCAATGATAGCTACATCGTCAATAAAGCCTTTGTCAGGTACTTGCCCTCCTGATTCTGCATAAAATATAGTTCGATCTGTTACCAGCAAATCATCTTGTGTATGCAGCACGGTAGCTTCACATTCAGTCTGATAGGGTTCATCAATCCACAACTTCTGAGTTGGGGGTAGTTTTTCTGGACTGTTAAGAATAAAAATCGTCATTTCAATCTCCTTATTTTGGAAAGTTCACAGTTTACTCAAAACTGAGCAACAAAGCTTGATGTCATCAAAAAATCAATCAAAAAGATCTAAGTAATCAATAGCTGAGTCATAAGCCATCGTCAGAATATTGACTTTGTGATGTAGCTGTTTCTTTTGCTGAACTTCCTCAACAACTTTTAAAGCAGCGGCGACATTAGCTCCAGAAGAAATACCTACTGACAAGCCTTCTTTTACGCTCAGATTTTTCATCATTTGTAATGACTCTTCAAATGTTACAGAAATCATTCGATCTATGATATTAACATTCAATACTTTGGGGATAATGCCAACAGCAAGACCTTGAATATTGTGAGGAAAAAATTTATTTTCTAGAAGCTCGCAGCCGTCTGGTTGAACTCCTATAATTGTTACCTTTGGTTTTTCTTTTTTGAGAATTTCTCCTATTCCTGTAATGTGACCTCCAGTACCAATACTGGCAATAAAATAATCAATTGTTTCATTTTGAAAGTCTTCCAGAATTTCTGGAGCTGTTGTTAATCGATGAATTTCTGGATTTGCTGGATTTTGACCTTGATTTAGCATCACATACTCAGGATTTTCAATCTGAATTTCCATTGCTAGCTCACCATGTGAATTACCTCCTTTACGACTATCAGAAAGGATAATTTTTGCTCCTAACGCTTTTAATGATTTTTGTTTTTGTGAGCTATAGTTATCAGGAATAACTAAGATCACATTGTAGCCGAGGATAGCAGCAGCTATAGCAATTCCCATTCCTGTATTTCCTCCAGTTGGTTCGAGAATTGTTTGTCCTGTATTTGGTTTGAGAATCCCTTGTTTTTCGGCATCTTTAATCATATTAAAGGCAATTCTAGTTTTGTGGCTACCTCCAGGATTAAACGTTTCATTTTTTATATAAATGGCAAACTTTGAATCAAGGGATTTATCAATTATTTTTTGAAGCTTAATCACTGGAGTTTGACCAATTGTCTCTAAAATTGAGTTGTAAATCATAATTAGTATCACTGTTTTGTGTTTTGCAATCTTTTTTTGAGTATCTTCTCAGATCTTTCTACCAGGAAAAACAGCAATTAACTGATAATCTTCTGCAATAAATCTGAATAGTTTAGAACAGATAATTTCATCTCTTTGTATATCAATTATCAGGTGATCTACTGGATAAATTGGCTTGCCATCAAATAGAGCATTTTTTTTGTCTTCATTGCTGAAATAAGCTCCTACATCAGGATGAGAATGATAGATTGCCTTGACTGGATTGACTGAAGCAATATTTCTGCTTAAGAACAAGGAATCTTCTGATGAAAAAACAAACCCTTCTCTTGCGCTCCTGGGATAAGTTACTGGATCTGATTGATGTAATTGATTTTGAATGTTTTTGCAAGATCTGATGCCCTTTTCAAGAATTAACCCACAGCATTCATCTGGATAACTTTGGCGGGCAAAATAGTAAACTTTTTCAAGCAGCTCCTCAGAAATATTTTTTTCTATTTCTGAACGTAGAGATTGACCTTGTATGTAGATAGCCTTCATTTTATTTCTTGATAATTTGATTGGTTGTTCGTAGCAATACTTTAGAATTAGCAGGGATATCTTCGGTGATGACAATATAAGGAGAAATTTTTACGTCGTCACCAATTGTCACCGCACCAAAAATCCTGACACATCCACCTACTTCCACACGATTTCCTAACGTTGGATGCCTTTTACTATATTGATTTCCAGAAATCCCTCTTGCACCTAAAATTACGCCTTGAAGAATGTAACAGTCATCACCAATTTCACAAGTTTCACCAATCACAGTACCATAGCCGTGATCTATAATACATCTACGACCAATTGTGGCTGCTGGATGAATTTCAACTCCACTTTTAGCTTTGGCTTGCTCGGATATCCTTCGCGCAACGATTTTTAGATGGGTTATCTCATTTCCATTACTGTGACAACTATAATATAAGGCATTGGCTACTCGATAATACATGAGAGCTTGAAAAGAGAGATAACTCTCAAAAATATACTCAGGCGATTTTTTCGCCGCTGGATCTTTATTAGAAAAGCAGATCAAGTCATCGTAAATTCGATCGTTTACTTGATCAATAATCTCCCGAGTTTTAAGTTCGCTGATAGAGCTTTCTGATAAATGGGATTGCAAGAGACCCTCGATTACTTGACTGATTTGACGATCGAGACGACTAAAAGTGAGCAACATACAGTGAACCTCACAAGAAGAGTAATCAGAGCTACTGAATTCCAGAGACTTGCAGGCTAAAGATTCCCATGAGCATCAGGAATTGGGGAGCCAAAGGCTTCACATTGCAAGCCGCCTGAGACGATCGCGACAGCATTGGCTATTAGTCCAGACTCTAGGGTGCGATCGACCACGATCGCGAGTCTCTTTGGATTTTCTGGAGCAGGCGGTTCCAGTAGGGTATTGGGATCTAGAATGACCTGTTCTTCGGGTAGGCGATCGCGAACAGCCCAATAGCCTACATCTGAAGCGGCAGCACTTGTCAGAGCTTCAAGTTTCATAGTAATCTTAGAGGGAAAGTTTATTTCAGAAGAGTTCTGCCGAGGCAGGACTCTTTTCGTTTGTTATTTACACTTTACTACTCGCGCCTGCTCTTGTCAACATATTTTGCAAATATTTTTTGCGTTTTACGACAATCACGACTATCTTTAATATAATTTAGCAGTCGATCGCTCTTGCAGAAGCCTTCCAAAACGTTCCCTGGAATGACCAAATCTTGGCGTAAAGCCACTCTGGAGGGCTGCTGAGCCATTACTCTTGTGTTGCTCCGCACCCTTTTATAGATAGGACTTACACATAAACTCTATCTGTAGAGTATGCACTGCGTACTCTACAGATAGTGTAAAAGACTCTTTTCGTAAGTCCCGATCGAGTGGGTAGACCTAATAGGTTAGGTTTCCCGCACCTCTGGGACAAAGGAAAAGTCTTATGTGTCAATCAGTCTGGCAAGGAAGACTATCGTTTCACGATTTCCGGTTTTTGCAAAATGAGTATGTTTAATTATCTTAGGTACGGCATCCACTCATGACGATCCAGCGTATGTCTGTTAGGATTGGGGCAGATGGCAAATGAATTTGTCTTATCAAGATCGTCAAAACTTACAGTTGTGATGCTCAAAGGCTAGCTATATGGTGTAAACTTTTGTGGGCTTAGCATACAGCTAGCTGCAACGACCTCAAGCTTGCCAGCCGAGCTTGACCTCTGAAATGCAAGCAGGGCAACTAGCACCTCGCAGCAAGTCAGCTTTATTGCGAGTCTATTGGTTTCAAAAAAAAAGGAGAGTAAATAATCTCAATGGCACGCCCAAAACGCACTCGTTCTGAAGATACCGGGTCTCAGTCAAAATTTGTTCAGGTTGTGGAAGGCTATCTTGCCAAAGCAAACTGGACAAAGCAGCAATTCATGGCTGAAATCCAGGTTGGGGAAGCTCAGTTCTATCGGTGGGCAAGGGGCGAAAACGTTCCGTCAAAAGCAATTGTTAATCGTATTGCAGTATTTTTAGGTCGTCGCTTAGATGAAGTCTATCAGAATCTTCCTCATAATCCCTTTCCAGTTTCTGATACGATTGATGGCTTGTTGAATGAACTGCTTGAAGCGGCAGGGTACAGCGCCAGTATTCGGGGAAAGGTAGTTGATTCTAGCTGGCAAGAAATAGCTCATAATCGCTCATGGAAACTTGGGTATACTCTTGTTTATCCAAATTGGGCAGAGCCTCCGGAAAGGTATGGAGAAAAGCCTATTGGTATTGCCATTGACTGCGCTGAAAGAGTAGGTGATTTGCTTGGGATAGACACAGAATGGCAATACTTAACTTGGCAAGAAATGCCTCTTGCAATTGCTGAACGTAAAGTTCATGGAATTGCCCCTTTCATGCTGGCTGCACCAGGCAGATTTTTTGATTACCGCTTATCTGATCCGTGGTATTCAGGGGGAAAACTTAAACTGACCGCAGTTACTCTACCAATAGAAATTGATGCAGACTTTCTAGAAGATTTACCACATAAACGTGTTCGGTTGGTTTACATAGAAAATGAGATCGGAGATTGGGTAGTCAGTATGCTCGGTAATTATTACGAGCGAGAGGCATTTGCAGACAAAGCAAAAGCTTTTAGTTATATGAAAGCCTTTGAGTCCAAGGAAAGTGATGTGATTCCTATTCTATGCTCTGACCACGTTCTTTGTAAAAGTGTAGCTGATGAGAATAACTGGCAAGTTCTCAATATAAGATGTGTGAAGGATTTGGAATTGTATCCAGCATTTGCTTTTCACCCAAATGAAGAACAATTAACCGCCTCTGTTAATGCTGTTTTGAAGTTGGTCAATCAAGTTTCATAAATCATCAGTGCAAGGAGCTAGTCAAATTGTGAAAATTTCATTTAGTCTGTTAGCAGAACAAATAATTAATGACGAAGAACGAATTCTCAAAGAATTGGCGGTGGAAAAATCTCTGTGTGATATTACAAGTAATATTGAGGGCTTAAAGCAATTTGCTGAAGCTTTTCACTTTATCCGCTATGACTTCTGCCACCTCAACTTTATTGTGGGTGAGCGGTGCTGCACCAATGAATTTTTGTGGGAGGGAATAGCGAAAAATCTGTACGAAGAATTGGGCGGAAAAAGTGGGCAGAGCCACAACCAGTTGTACCGAGATTTTTTAGCTTCCGTTGGCGCTCGGGAAGAAGATTCTCTAAAGGAACCTGCATTTGCCTCCCTGTTTAATCGGGCGCTGCAAACCTACTGTCGGCAAGCGCCCCTTGCAGAAGCCCTGTTTACTATCGCAATCTATGAAGCTTTTGACATCCCCGACTACCAACTACTACTACGGGTTGTGAAACAAGCAGATGTCTCACAGCAAGGGCTACGTTTCTTTCAGCTTCATGCTGTCGCCAACCACTTTGAAATGTTTGAAGATGTTGTAGCTTGGCTTAGAAAACAAGAAGGCGGAGAAAGTGCCTTCAATCGGGCAAAAGAATTTGTTTTTCAGACACAAACTGAAATGTGGCGTGGATTAATAGCGCACTTACAAGACAAAACAACAGATTGCTGTATTTAAAAATTTTGATTCCTTTGGAGGAACACAATGGGCATTAAAACTTTTAGAAAGAGATGGTTTACGATCGCCATTTCACTAGCAATAGTCTTCTTGGTCAGCTTGGCTTCATGCACAAAAAATTCTGCACAACAAACCAGTCCAAATACCACCAGCACGTCAACCTTGGGGCAAATCGCAGCCAGTAGCAAAATCAAAGTCGCCTATCTCGTCTTTCCGCCAACCATCACCAAAAACCAAACCACTGGAGAATTGGGCGGGCATTTAGTAGATACAATCAAAGAAATTGCGCGGCTCAACAACTGGACTCCCGAATTCATCGAAACCGATTGGTCAGGCTTTGCTACCGGGCT
This sequence comes from Microcoleus sp. PH2017_24_DOB_U_A, assembly GCF_020738205.1. Taxonomy (NCBI): domain Bacteria; kingdom Bacillati; phylum Cyanobacteriota; class Cyanophyceae; order Oscillatoriales; family Microcoleaceae; genus Microcoleus; species Microcoleus sp. PH2017_24_DOB_U_A. Next base: position 39,040 of record NZ_JAEQCT010000017.1, on the reverse strand, counting down.
GGACTCCCGTCGGTTTGATGTTTCGATCGTCCCCACCTTCGTCACCGTCCCCAGAGCCTTATCCGTCTACTTCACCAATCCCCTCTTCTACGCAGGCAACAGCGCCATCACTAAAGCCGACGAAACCCGCTTCACAACCCTGGAAAGCATCGACCAACCCGGAGTCACCGTTGCTGTCACCCAAGGCGAAGCTGGCGACGAATATGCCAAAGCCAACTTCAAGAAAGCCAAAATCACCCGCTTCTCTGGTGGCGACCAATCCCTTGCCTTCCAAGCTGTTGTGGCAGGTCGCGCCAATATTGCCCTCGGTGATGCCTATGTTACCTCCCAGTTTGCCAAAGCCAACCCCCAAGTCAAAGACCTTTTTGCCAAAGCCCCCTATAACCTCACTCCTGTCTCCTGGGCAGTGCGTAAGGGCGACACCGAAATGTTGAACTTCCTCAACAGCAGCCTAGAATCTTTAGATTACCAAGGTCGCCTGCGGGAGTGGGAACAAAAAGCAGGTGCAAACTGGTTGCACATCAAGAAAGTTTGGGAATTTACCAAGTCGTAATTCATCAATGAACTGGAACTTTTCCATCATCTGGAATAACCTGTTACCCTTGTGCTTTGCCTTACTAACCACGATCGGGATTAGTCTTGGTAGTATTGCTCTTGGAACGATCGTCGGCGTGTTAGTCGGGGTGCTTTCCCTCACATCCTCCCGACTCATTTCTGGGTTCGCCAAATTCTTCATCGAACTTTTCCTCGCACTCCCCGCCTTAGTCCTACTCGTTTGGCTTTACTACAGTCTGCCTCTACTCATCCCCGGCTTTATCCTGGACGGGCAAAGCTGTGCCGTGTTGGGGCTAGGTTTGAGCCTCGCTGCCTTTGTTGCAGATATCATCCGGGGTGGGATTAACTCCATCCCCCCTGGAGAAATCGAGGTTGCCTACTGCACGGGTATGACTCGCTTAGAAACGATTCGCTACATCCTGATTCCTCAAGTTTTTCGCAAATCCTGGCTGCCCCTCATGGGACAGTACATCACCACCTACAAATTCTCTACCCTGGCATCAGTAATTGCTGTGCCAGAAATCCTTCATACAGCCAATTCAATCATTGCTCAAACCTACCGCCCGATCGAAATTTATTCAACAGTTGCCGCGATGTTCATTGCTACCGTTGTTCCTCTCAACCTCTTACTAAGACGGGTACAGCAAGTCAAAGAACTGGGTGGCACGGAGACAATATAAGCTCTCAATCCTACAATGCAAAGTTCATTCCTAAGCATCGAAAATCTGGGCAAACGGTTTAATAATGCCAATATTCTAGAGAATGTCAGCTTCTCGCTAGAAAAAGGTGAGAGTATGCTGATTCAAGGCAAAAGTGGCTGCGGGAAAACTACCCTGTTGCGCTGCATTGCGTTGCTAGAATCGATCGATCGAGGTCAAATTATCTTCAATGAAAGAGTCGTTTCCCAAGCAGGTCATCTCGATCGTGTGAACAGTCGGCTAGAAATTGGCATGGTTTTTCAACAACTATACCTCTGGTCGCACATGACTGTTCTGGAAAACGTAGCACTACCCCTTTGGTTGCGTAACGGTAAACGTAAAAAGCTAGCAGATGAAGCTGCCAAGCATCAGTTAGCTCAGCTTGGGATTGAAGATAAAGCGAATGAGTACCCCAATCAACTATCAGGAGGACAACGGCAACGGGCAGCATTTGCCCGTGCGCTGGTACACTCTCCTCAACTCCTGCTACTCGATGAAATTACAGCAAATTTAGATCCTGAAACAGCTTATAAAGTTGTAGGCATTGTTGAAAAAATTATTGAAGCAGGTACATCTGTCATTTGGGTGACGCATTCCGAGCTACCTTCTGCGATCTGGTCTTATGTTCTGCGTTTTGGCGATCGCATCTGGATCAAAGAGAAATATAATTAGGGATTAGTTGGAGAAAGCGAATTGAGTCAAAGCATAATGACAGAAATTTTTGAGATGGAGGCAGAAATTAAAGACTACATTATTCAAGCATCTTTGAACTCGGAAAATATTTGAGTGTCGCTATTTCGGACTCTCAACTTGAAGACTGCATAACCCACTCCAGCAATTCGATCTCCTGGCAGTTCTCCCTGTGTGAGTTGTTCGATAACGGGTTGAATATCATTGCGAATGCTGCGGTATTTTTTTGAAAGAGTGCGTAAATTGCGGTTGAAGGTTCGCGAAACTATAACTTGAATTAACGGCAAGTCAGTCATTCTCAATTCCTTCCCACATTTGAGCAACCGAAATGGTTTGCCCACTCATGGCTTCGTGCCAAGCTTGCCGAAAATCTTGTAGAAGCGCTGCTTTAGATTGACCCTCTCCGTCAATTTCTGAGGGTTCTGGAATACTAAAAGAATTAGCAGTCGGCATCTCTTGGATTTCTGCTGAGAAAACCTCTGGCAGATTATTTTGCGAAATGATTATCCCCTGACGTTGCTTTTGGCTGAGAAACTCTATAAAACTCGCAACTAATGCCAGATTTTCTGGAGAGAGTCGATCGAGCCATCGATCGATTTGATGTCGAAGTGCTGCTACATTCATAATGTCATCAAACCTGTTGATTTTACCTTAATTTTAACGTAAACCCGCCCCGCCTTGAATATCGCTCTTCCCTCTCTCTGCCTCTGACGCGGATGCGGTTCAAAACTCTTCTCCTCCCTTCTATGGCACAATCATAAATAAGATCAAACCTTCAAGCCACCATGACCGGAAACCTACCACCCCAATACGACCCCAAAGCCACCGAAACCAAATGGCAAAAATACTGGGAAGACAACCAAACCTTCAAAGCTGACCCAGAAGGCGGCGGCGAACCCTACTGCGTCGTCATTCCGCCGCCCAACGTGACCGGCAGCCTCCACATGGGACACGCCTTTGAAGAAACCCTAATTGATGTCCTCGTCCGCTATCACCGCATGACTGGACGCAATACCCTGTGGTTGCCGGGAACGGATCATGCTAGTATCGCAGTTCAAACTATTCTCGAAAAACAACTCAAAGCACAAGGCAAAACTCGCCACGATTTAGGTCGAGAAAAATTCCTAGAACGGGCTTGGGAATGGAAAGCTGAGTCTGGCAATACTATTACTAATCAATTACGCAGTTTGGGCGTGTCTGTCGATTGGTCGCGGGAACGCTTTACGATGGATGAAGGCTTATCCGCTGCGGTTTTAGAAGCTTTTGTCCGCCTCTACGATGAGGGGCTGATTTATCGCGGCAATTACTTGGTGAATTGGTGTCCGGCGAGTCAGTCTGCTGTGTCTGATTTGGAGGTTGACCAGCAGGAAGTTGAGGGGCATTTGTGGCATTTCCGCTATCCTTTGACGGATGGTTCGGGTTATTTGGAGGTGGCGACGACTCGGCCGGAGACGATGTTGGGCGATACTGGCGTTGCTGTGAATCCAGAGGACGATCGCTATAAGCATCTTATCGGTAAAACTGTCACTTTGCCAATTATAAATCGCGAAATTCCAATTTTTGCCGATGAATTAGTTGACGCGACTTTCGGAACAGGTTGCGTGAAAGTGACTCCCGCCCACGATCCGAATGACTTCGAGATGGGTAAGCGCCACAATTTGCCGTTTATCAATATCATGAATAAAGACGGCACTTTAAATGAAAATGCCGGAGAGTTCCAGGGACAAGACCGATTTGTTGCCCGCAAGAATGTGATAAAGCGGTTAGAAACAGACGGAGTTTTGGTAAAAATTGAAGATTACAAACATACAGTTCCCTACAGCGAACGCGGCAAAGTTCCTGTCGAACCGTTGCTATCTACTCAATGGTTTGTGAAAATCGATCCTCTGTCTCAGCGCGCTTTGGAAGCCTTAGATCAAAATAATTCACCTGTCTTTGTTCCTGAAAGATGGACAAAGGTTTATCGCGATTGGTTGGTGAAGCTAAAAGATTGGTGTATCTCCCGACAATTGTGGTGGGGACACCAAATCCCGGCTTGGTATGCTGTTAGCGAAACTCACGGCGAGATTACTGATACAACGCCGTTTGTGGTGGCGAAAACTGAAGCTGAGGCGAGGGAAAAAGCGGAGGCTAAGTTTGGCACAGATGTCCAGCTAGCAAGAGATCCAGATGTATTGGATACTTGGTTTTCGTCGGGATTGTGGCCTTTCTCAACTCTGGGATGGCCGGATGAAACTAAGGATTTGGATTTTTACTATCCGACAACTACTTTGGTGACTGGTTTTGATATCATCTTTTTCTGGGTTGCTAGAATGACGATGATGGCAGGACATTTTACAGGAAAGATGCCTTTTGAGACTGTTTACATTCACGGTTTGGTGTTGGATGAAAACGGCCACAAAATGTCTAAGAGTAAAAACAACGGTATTGACCCGCTGCTGTTGATTGCGAAGTACGGGACTGATGCTTTGCGCTACACTTTGGTTAAGGAAGTGATTGGGGCCGGGCAGAATATTCGCATGGAGTACGATCGCAAAACTGATGAATCTAAATCAGTCGAGACTTCCCGGAATTTCACGAATAAGTTGTGGAATGCCGCCCGGTTTGTGATGATGAATCTGGAAGGACAAACTCCACAGCAGTTGGGAAGTCCTTACCCCCCCCAGCCCCCCCTTGCTAAGGGGGGGAGTGAAGAAGGGTTGGAATTGTGCGATCGCTGGATTCTTTCTCGCTATTATCAAGTTGTACAACAAAGTCGCACTTGTTTAGAAAATTACGGTTTGGGAGAAGCAGCGAAGGGGCTTTACGAATTTATTTGGGGCGATTTTTGCGACTGGTATATTGAGTTAGTCAAGTCTCGCTTGCAGCAGGATGCTGAACCAAATTCTAAGAAAGTTGCACAGCAAACTTTTGCTTTTGTTTTGGAAGGCATTCTGAAATTGCTGCATCCTTTTATGCCGCACATTACTGAGGAAATTTGGCACACTCTGACTCAAACGGGTGATGGTGATTGTTTGGCTTTGCAAGCTTATCCTGAACCTGACACATCGCTAATCGATCCAGAATTAGAACACCAGTTTGATTTGTTGTTTGGGACAATTCGCACTATTCGCAATTTGCGGGCAGATTCTGATATCAAACCGAGTGTGAAGGTGACGGCGATTTTGCAAAGCGAAAATGAAAAGGAACGCCAAATTCTCTTGGATGGAGGCGTTTACATTCAGGATTTGGCGAAAGTCGAAAATCTGACGGTGACAGCTAATTTAGACGCAGATTTGGGACAGACAATTGCTGGGGTTGTTGGTACTGTCCAAGTCTTGATTCCTCTGGCTGGTGTGGTCGATTTAGCGGCTTTGCGTGGTAAGTTGGAGAAGAAGCTGGCCAAGGTGGAAGCTGAAATTAAGCATACGGCGGCGCGTTTGACTAATCAGAAGTTTGTGGATAAGGCTACTCCTGATGTGGTTCAGGGCGCGAGGGATGCTTTGGCGGAATCGGAAAAACAAGCTGAGATTTTGCGCGATCGGCTAAAGTTGTTTTAAGGAGTCATTAGTCAGTTGGCAGTTGGCAGTTGACAGTAGTGGCGGGTGGGGTGAGAAACCGGGTTTTTACCGAATCTCTGCATAACAACGAAGTATCTTCGTAAAAAACCCGGTTTCTGAGCTCCCATGGCATCGACTGGACATCATCTAATAACTGCTTTTAGTTACCGGGGGGTTGGTTGCGGTTGCGATCGTATATTTCATAGAGTCGCTGAGTTATTGCGATCGGAATTCCCAAGGCAGGGGCCGCGATTTTGATGCCTTCTACTTTCTTTAAGCAACTTGGTATTGGGCAACGTTACCCAAGGCATCTACGGCGCTTTCCCTGACGTGGGCGTTGGAGTCTTCTAGCAAGCGGATTAAGACTGGAATCAAGGCTTCGTTACCGAGTTTTCCAAGGGCGATCGCACTTGCTTGACGAATTTCGGCATTAGGATTTTCAACTAATTTGAGTAAGGCAGGAATTGCTGTATCGGAACCAATTTTTCCTAACGCATCTGCCGCACTTTTACGCACATCGTAGTTGGCATCTTCAACAAGTTTGAGTAAAGCCGGAATTGCCACCTCGGAACCGATTTCGCCTAATGCTTCAGCGACACTTTGACGCACAAAGTTATCTGAATCTTTGCCTGTTGCTAGCAGGTGAGGAATTGAGGCTTCATTTTTCAGTTGTCCGAGGGCTTGGATGGCGCTGTGGCGGACTTCTGGGGCGGTGTCTTTGAGGGCTTTTACTAATAGCGGTTCCATCGCCATATCTCCCATTTTTCCCAATGCTTCTGCTGCTTTTGCCCTGATAGCGGGGCTGGCATCCTGTAGCGCAGTGCAAAAGGTGTCTAATATCATCTGATAGTTTGCCGGATCTTGAATCATCCTGTTAGCCTTTGGTTGGGATAGCGCTTACTTTTCTATCAAATTTTCGTCACGACTTACGCACTCCGCCAAAGAAACCGGGTTTTTTACCGAATCTTCGAGTACGAACGAAGTATCTTCGCAAAAACCCGGTTTCTAACCTCCCGTGCGTAATTCCTATGGCTAATTCACGTCTTCGGATATGCCTTCGATAAAGGCAACAAGTCCTTTGCCCCAGGGGTTTGATTCGGTGAAGTGTTCGCCAACTTTTACTGCTGCTTTTTTGCCACCGTTGTAAAGCCGTTTGAGGCTGATTAGGTTTTGCCACTCGATCGGTTTTTGCTCTTTGATTTCCTTAAATTCTGCATCAATAATATTGAGTGCTTGTTGTTCGTCTTGCACGTAGGTATACTTTTTTTCTAATGCCTGAATGATTTGCACTACTGCATTTAGTGCGGCTTCAGGGGAGGATTGTTGGGCGGCGATGGTGATATTTTGGGCTTGATTGCCGTGGTTATCTCTGAAGTTCAAAGGGGCGTAGAAGGTTGAATTGGAGAAGTCCTGGGTGGGTTTATCAGACATTTCTTTTGTTGTTTTGTGGATTAGCTGGGTGGTTTCGTCAATTTTAGCAAGGATCTCGTTTGGCTGCGGTGGTTTGGCTGGCTGCGGTGTTAGGGACAACTGACGAATCGGGTAGTTGTAGTATTTGCAGGCGGCTTGGATGGCGAGGATGAGGTGGTGAACTTCTTTGCCTGATTTGGAGGGAATTAAGGTGAGGAGGTGGGGGAGATAAGTGGCAATTTTCTCTGTGTGCTGCTTAGCGATTTTGCCTAAGGCATCTGCCGCGCTCCAACGATAAAAGTCTGAATCTTCAACGAGTTTAAGTAATCCCTCAATTGCTGCCTTGTTACCAATTTTTCCTAAGGCTTTTGCCACACTAAAACGCACAGCAGATTTTGAATCTTTAACGAGCTTAAGCAATCCTTCAATTCCTGCCTTGTCACCGATTTTTCCTAAGGCATTGGCTGCTTTCTCACGCACAGCATAGTTTGAGTCTTCAAGGAGTTTAAGCAATCCCTCAATTGCTGCCTTGTCACCGATTTTTCCTAAGGCACTGGCTGCCATCAATCGCACATATGGGTCTGAATCTTTAAGGAGTTTAAGCAATCCCTCAATTGCTGCCTTGTCACCGATTTTTTCTAAGGCATCTGCTACGCTCGATCGCACATCAGAGTCTGAATCTTCAACGAGTTTAAGCAATCCCTCAATTGCTGCCTTGTCACCAATTTTTCCTAAGGCATCTGCCACACTCCAACGCACATCAGAGTCTGAATCTTCAAGGAGTTTAAGCAATCCCTCAATTGCTGCCTTGTCACCGATGTTACCTAAGGCATCTGCCGCACTCGATCGCACATCAGATTCTGAATGTTCAAGGAGTTTAAGCAATCCCTCAATTGCTGCCTTGTTATTGATGTTGCCTAAGGCATTTGTCGCTATCCTACGCATAGAATACTCTGAATGTTGAACGAGTTTAAGCAATCCTTCGATTGCTGCCTTGTTACCGATTTTTCCTAAGGGTTCTGCCACACTACAACGCACATCAGAGTCTGAATGTTTAAGGAGTTTAAGCAATCCCTCAATTGCTGCCTTGTCACCGATTTTGCCTAAGGCATCTGCCGCCATCCTACGCATAGCATAGTTTGATTGTTCAACGAGTTTAAGCAATCCTGGAATAGCTGCCTTGTCACCGATTTTGCATAAAGCTTCGGCCCCACTCCAACGCACATCCGAGTCTGAATCTTCAATGAGTTTAAGCAATCCCTCAATTCCTGCCTTGTCACCGATTTTGCCTAAGGCATCTGCCACACTCCAACGCACATCAGAGTCTGAATCTTCAACGAGTTTAAACAATTCAGAAATCGCTGCCTCGGAACCTATTTCGCCAAAGGCATATGCTACGCTACTACGCACCTCAGAGTCTGAATCTTGAACGAGTTTAAACAATTCAGAAATCGCCACCTCGGAACCGATCGCACCTAACGCATCTACCGCCCTCCTACGCACATCCGAGTCTGAATCTTCAACAAATTTAAGCAATCCCGGAATCGCCGCATCCGATCGCACTTCCCCCAAAAGCTCAACCTTCAACCACCCCGGCACATCCAAGCCATCCACCAACCCAACCGTGCGCTTCTGAAACTGCCGCTGCACCTCCCCCGCCAGCCGCGCCCCCAACATCAAATCCACATCCAAAGCCAGCCGCACCACCCGCACCGCCTGCACCGCGTGCACCTCATCCTCCAACAGCGACAGCATGAACGCCAGAGGCTCCGTCCATTTAAAATAATTCAAATAGAAATGCTGTAACCTTTGATCATCCGTCACATCAGAATGCTTATCATCAAAAAGTTTCTGCAACGCCAGCCCCGCATAATACTCCTGAAATAATTGGTGATGAAACTCAATTTCCTCCGGCTTTGCCGCCACCTGCAACAGATGATGTTTTAGCAGATCTTTTAGCCATTTTCTTGCCTTTATTGGCGCATCCATTACCCCCCGATCGCGCAACCAGCCCTCCAAAATTATCCCAGCCCGATCGCGACGAATCACCAAGCTTTTCGTAGGCTGCTGCAACATCACAAAAGCCAACTGCTCCAAAAACTCCGACTTAAACAGCGAAAAATCCTCCAAAAACCAGGCATCGTCCTTAAACTCGTTATACTGGCGATCGAACTTCTGAAACAATTCGCCCTTACTCTGGGGAATTTCCCCGGTACTTTCAAACACCTCGCACATCATCCACAACAGCAACGGCGTTTCGGCAATTTCTCGCAGGCGATCGCGCAATTGTCGCAGCAGCGAATCCCCATGTTGTGGCAAATGTTTGTGCACAAACTCTTCCATCTGCGGTTTCGTCAGCGCGCACATCTCCAGTTGTTTCTCAATTCCCAAAGATCCGCCAAGCGCCAAATCCCGCGTCGCCAAAATCATCGGCGTATCGGAATTGTCGTCGCGAAATAGCTGGAATTCATCCCGCCGTTGTTTGGATGGCATCTCATTCACGCCATCCAGCAACAGCAGCAATTTGCCATCCAGCAGCAAATCATTCACCACTTCCTCACTAACTCTGAGTTTTGCTTGGCGAAATTCGGCACAAATTGCTTGTTCGATCGAGCGATCGCTCCTCAACTGCACTAATATCGGAATCGGGCGATCGCAATCCTTGAGTGCTTCCAGTGCCAATTCCCACCGAAAACGCCGCAAAACCGTCGATTTTCCCGAACCGGGCTTCCCCACTAACAGCACATTTCCGTCGCGCAGGTATTTGCGGATTCCTGAGAGCACTTCCAGGCGCTCTATTTTCGTTTCTGGTTTATTTTTTGGGGTTTGGGGCGATCGATCTTCCGGTGAAATTTCCACTCGCACCTCCACCTGTAAATCCGTCAGCGTGTAGAGATCCGGTTGGCTTTCATAGGACTTAATTAGGGATTGCAGATATTTAGGAAAATCAACTGGTGTTGCCATTTGATTGTAGATTTTAGAATATAGATTGATTATAGAATTTCCAGGTATGTAGTTGCGCTTCAGCGCTCTTTGCTTATATAAAGAAAGAGCGCTGAAGCGCAACTACGTACCTAATTCCTGTGCTCTTTCATATATAAAGAAATAAAGAGCGCCCAAGCGCAACTACGTACCTAACAACTACCAATTCCTAACCGTGCAATTCTCCATTAGGCATAATCGTGCCGCGGAATTGAGCGCCCGCTAAATTAGCCGTGCTCAAATCAGCCCTAATCAAACTTGTACGGTGCAAAATAGCATCCCGCACATCAGTTCGAGCTAGATAAGCATCAGTCAAATCAGCTTCACTCAAATTCGCTTGATTAAAATTAGCACGACTCAAATCAGCCCGTACCAAATTAGCACGACTCAAATCAGCCATCACCAAATTAGCATTACTCAACTTAGCATCAGGAAGAAACGCACCGCGCAAATTAGCACCAGCCAATTCAGCATCAATTAACACAGCTCTTTCCAACTTAGCATTTGTCATCACAGCCCAGGAAAAATTTGCTTCTACCAAAGTTGCTTCAGTTAAAAATGTGCCATCTAAAATAGCTTGGTTCAAATTTGCCTGAGTCAAATTTGCTTCCCGCAGAGATGCTTCAGTCAAATTCGCTTGACTGAGATTAGCTTTAGTCAAATCTGCACCCAGCAAATTGACACCCCGCAAATCTGCACCTTGCAAATTTGCACCCCGTAAATTTACACCCTCAAAAATCCGCTGTTCCTTCCGGAAATTCGCACCACGCAAGCAAGCACCGCGTAAATCTGCACCTTGCAAATTGACGCCTCGCATATCTGCATCAGTCAAATTTGCATCGATAAAAACTGCCAAAGAAATGTTGGCTTTGCGAAAATCTACACCTTGCAAACTAGCTCCGTGGAAGTCGGAATCAGACAAATTTGCTCCGCTTAAGTTTGCCTGATTTAAGTTAGCACCCGAAAACTTGGCATTAGTTAAATTGGCGCGCTGAAGGTTAATTCTGTTCAGGTATGACATCGTTAAGTTGGCACCCCAGAGATCAGCACTGCTTAAATTGACGCCAATTAAATCTGCACCGCTCAGATGAACGCCTCTCAGATTCATACCTTGAAAATCAAGTTCTCCTGATGTATATCGCCTTAAAATTTCGCTAGCATTCATGTTGTTTTGTTGTTGATTTTTGAGAAACTCTACTTGCTATTTAGAGATTGATGGTAGTTATAGTCTCTTAAAGAAGGACGAAAGTTTGTGCAACCCCAAATTTGTATCTGGGAATTTAATTAGTTTTATTCACAAATTCTTGAGTCCAATCGACTGTTTTGTTGCCTAACTGACGCCCGTGAATTTTTACATGAGTCAGAGATGGTGATTTTAAAGTACCCAGTTTTTTGTAAATGTATGTAGCTGTATCCTGTTGGCTTGGGACTTCGGCAGACTCCAGAATGACGTGGAGCCAACCCTCTTTAAATCCCGCTGTGGCAGTAATTCCCCTGGGTTGTAGCAATTGATTGATCAAAATGGCGATCGCCTTTGGTTTGCCTTGTTTTGCCATTTCCACAAGCTGATACTGATTTGGTTTGTGGCTAGAGTTTTGTGGCTCTGTTGCTGAACTATTTTCGGCAATATTCTCCTGGATTTCAGCAGGAGAACCCCCGCTTTCTTTTGACTCAACTTCGCTCAGCATTTCCATTAATTTGTCAGTAAATCCCTGAACTTTTGCTACATAATTTCTGAGATTTTTATATTTCCAATACAAACGCTCCTCGGCACTTTCTGTAGAAAATTTTCCGTTCATAGCAGCTTCTAAGTCGCTGAATATTTGTTCTATTTGCGCCGTTGTGAAGTTAGCACTTTGGCTGACTAAGCCTTTCATTTCCTCTTCCAATCCCAACTTGCGTTTGATGGAATCGGTAATATTGATAGTAACAGGAGCGGCTGGTTCTACACTTTCGACAATGGTCGGCATTTCTGCAACTTCGTCTGTTTCTACCAATTCCTGTCTGACATCAGCAGTGGGATTATTGCTGCTGGTTTTTGAGTCTTTAAACTGTATATTTTCTACCGGAGCAGGCACTAAGTAACTCTTCTGGGGGTCATAATGATAGTGAGCCGGAGCAGCTTGAATGATCTGAGTAATATCCCCAGGTTCAAAATATTCGTTGCGCCTGTCAACCGGGACAATATCTTCATAAAAACTGTTGTTTAAATGCGTCTGATCGTAGTCTTCGGTAGACGAATCTTCGCTAACCGAATCTTCGGCTATATCGCGTTCTTCCTGTTGCAATTTTGCGTAACAAGGATTCATTGCTTTGATGATCACGCTAGCTGCTTGGTCGCATTCGTCGGTGTTGTCGAGTTTGCCCGCAGTTCCGTACAAATTAGATTCGAGTTCGGCCAGGCTGCCACAGACATTAAATAGTTGTCGCAGCAGCTTGTCAAGTTCTTGGGTTTTAAGCAGCAGCCAATCGCGCTCGCTAAAAGTGAAGTCGTGATAAAGAGTAGAAAAAATGAGGATTTTTGCTCTCAGCGGATTGGTTTGCTGTACAATTTTTTGTCGGACATCAAACAAATTTCCGGCGTCTCTTTCTAGCGACTCTCCTGCGGGCAGTTGCGAATTGAAGTGGTCATCAAATGCAGGTGCTTCGTGACCACCAAAATTAGATATATTTGTTTCTAATTTGGTAAAATCTTGGTACTCGTAAAGCCTGCTCAGTTGGCAGACGATTTTATCTGCGACTAAGGCGTACTCGGTTTTTTTGTTAACCTTGGCAACGATATTGTTTAAAACTGTTTCAATATCTTCTAACCTGCTGTATTTAGCACAGATTTCTTCGATCAACTTTCCTACATCTGCGCTGGCGAGTTTTGCCGGATCGTTTTCCCAACTTTCTTTACAAGCAAAAAATATGATTTTTTTAATGCGCGAAAGATTGAGATCTTGTTCAAATTCGCGAACAACTTCATCTAAAATAGATAAAGATTGCATAGTTTTCCTCTCCCAAAAAATACCCTATTAGTCGATTTTAGATTTTAGATTTTAGATTTTAGATTTTAGATTTACTCTCACATTGAATCAAAGGAACCCGAACAGGAGTGTAAAATCTTAGTATCTCCACGACTTAAGTCGGGGACTTGTACCCGTTTTTGGGCGAGTCAAGAGTCAGCGATAAATAATAAAATCATACCACATTTGATAAATGCAAGACTTTGATGCGATCGTAATTGGCAGCGGTATTGGCGGCTTAGTGGCGGGTGCGATGCTGGCTCGCTACGGCAAAGGGGTACTCGTCTGCGAGAGCCACACCATAGCGGGGGGGGCTGCTCACAGCTTTTCGCGCCGGGGATTTCATTTTGATTCGGGGCCTTCTTTTTATTGCGGTTTGAGTGACCCCCAGTCGCTGAATCCTTTGCGGCAAGTCTTGAATATTTTGGAGGAATCGATCGCAGCTATTGCCTACGATCCCCTGGGGCATTACCATTTTCCTGAGGGAAGTTTGCCAGTTTATGCTGATGCGAGAAATTACTTAGATGCTGTAGCTAAATTCGCACCGCAAGGCGCTATAGAATTGCAGCAATTTCAACAAAATTTATTAGTTTTGTATGAAGGTTTGCGGGGAATTCCGGCTTTAGCACTGAGATCCGACTGGCAGTTGATACCCGTGTTGCTGTCTCGCTACTCGCCTGCTTTGCTGAAGCTTTTGCCGTCATTAGGTGCGATCGCCAGTTCGGCTGGTACATTAATGGATAGGGACGTGCAAGATCCTTGGGTGAGGCGTTTGATCGATTTGGAGTGCTTCTTGCTATCGGGCTTGAAAGCGCATGGAACCGTCGCGCCAGAGATCGCTTTTATGATTGGCGAACGATCGCGATCGGCGATCGAGTATCCTGTAGGTGGCAGCGGTGCGATCGTCGATGCTTTAGTTCGAGGCTTGCAGCGCTGGGGTGGAAAATTGCGATTGGGAACACCAGTCGAGCAAATATTAGTTGAATCTGGTAAAACTACGGGAGTTCGCTTGCAAAATGGCGAAATTATCCGCGCCCCAATTGTGATTTCAAATGCTACAGTTTGGGATACTTATACAAAATTACTGCGCCCTGAAGATTTGCCGGAAAGTTACCGAAAAACTGCCTTATCGATGCCCGCCGTAGACAGTTTCATGCACCTGCATTTAGGCATTAAAGCCGAAGGAATCGAAGGCTTGACCGGCCACCACGTCGTCGTTCATGACAGCAAGGTTGACATTACAGTACCCGGAAATACCTGCATGATTTCGATTCCGACTGTGTGGGATGCAACTCTTGCACCGCCGGGACATCACGCGATTCACGCCTATACATTGGAACCTTACGCAGGCTGGGAGTATGGCGGCGGTTATCAGGAAAGGAAACAAGAGCGATCGCAATCTCTGTTCAAAGCTTTAGAAAAAATTATACCGGATTTGCGATCGCGAATAGTCCTGGAGTCGATCGGCACACCGCTAACCCACGCCCGATTTTTGCACCGCTATCAAGGAACCTACGGGCCTGCAATCGCCGCTGGAAAAGGCACATTTCCGGGGCCGCAAACACCAGTCAAAGGCTTATATCGGGTGGGAGACAGCACCATGCCCGGAATCGGGGTTCCCGCCGTCGCAGCATCGGGTATTTTGTGCGCGAATACCCTAGTCAATTCCGACATCACAGCACAATTTTTGTAAACCCAGCCGCCACAGGTTCGTAGTAAGGACTTTAGTCCTCTTATAATTTTAAATAGGACTAAAGTTCTCACTACGAACACTTTATCCACCAGCGGCAAAAGCGCCCATAACTGCGATCGACAAAGCCAAACCGGGCAACAGCAGCATTCCTAACATCAAAGCATCATGTCCGCTCATAACTTTCTCCTGATACCGACGTTCGATAGCTTATCATACCCACCCAGATTTCGCCACCGCCTTAACAATTAAAACCGACAGATTGATTCAGGAGTCACCGGGCAAATCTTATTTACAATCGAATTTCCGCGCAAGTCAAGCGTCGTTAGCTTTTGCAAAGATTGCAGTGGACTGATATCGGAAATTTGATTGTTGTACAAGTCGAGTACAAACAAATTATTCAAAGCTTGCACCGCGCTGATATCAGCAATCGGATTATTGAACAAATAAAGTTGAGTCAAATTAGTTAATGATTTCAGCGGAGTAATGTCTGAAATTTGATTGTTGCCAAGGTTCAGCTCAACTAAATTAGTCAAACCTGCCAAAGGACTAACATCAGATATTTTATTTTCAAACAAAACCAGTTTATTTAATTTAGTCAAAGCTTTCAGCGGAGTTAAGTCCGATATTTGATTCTCGAATAGAAACAGCGTAGTGAGATTTTTCAAAGCAGCCAGCGGACTGATATCCGATATTTGATTTTTGTAAAGGTAGAGTGTCTGAAGTTCAGTTAAATTTGACAGAGGAGCGATATCTGATATTTGATTTTTGTACAGAATCAGCGCCTTTAAGTTGGTTAAAGTTTTCACGGGACTGATGTCAGAAATTTTGTTATCAAACAAGACAAGTTCGACAAGATTAGTTAGACGCGCCAGGGGACTGATGTCTGATATTTGATTGGTATCGAGAACGAGTTTAGTCAGATTTGTTAGAGATAAAAGCGGACTGATGTCTGATATTTGATTGACATCTATTATCAGAGTTTTCAGGTTGGTTAAAGATTTCAGGGGAGCGAGGTCAGATATTTGATTGCTACTAAGATTTAGATTAGTAAGTTGAGTGAAAGATGACAGGGGACTGATATCGGTAAGTTGAGCAAGTTTAAGATTTATTTCTGTTGTATTAGCAAGCACTTCGTTAGCTCGATCGCACTCGGTAGTATCTGATATTTGCAACAGTATTTCTACGGTATGTTTCGCGCCGGGAGAGAGATTATCTTTGTGCTTACACCAATCGGGAAAGTTATTATAATTTGTTGTCATAGGTTTTACCTGTTAGTTCTTAAGGTACGTAGTTGCGCTTGAGCGCTCTTTCTTTATTATATGAAAGAGCGCTCAAGCGCAACTACATACCTGTACCTGCACGTGTAAATCTTACATTTCCCGTAAATCTAGCAATTATGTCTAATTTGTGAATCGGATTTTTGCGGATTTTGAGAAATGTTAGCAAAAATTGTGTAAAGTAATCTTAACATCGTTTATTGCATTCATTTACAGGAGCCAACAGCCGACTATGACGCCAGAACTAATTTTCGATGTAGGTAATGTCTTCGTTTTGCCTTTCTGGGCAATTATGATTTTATTGCCCAACTGGGGAATCACCCGCAAAGTGATGAATTCCTTTATTCCGTTTGCCGTGCTCGCCGTCTTGTACATATATTTGTTTGGTAGCAGTCTGACTCCAGAAAATGCGGCTGCTTTGTCCAATCCTAAGTTGGCAGATATTGCTAAGTTTCTGGGGGAGGAAACGGCTGCTGCTACGGGATGGATTCATTTTTTAGTGATGGATTTGTTTGTGGGACGCTGGATTTATTTGGAAGGACAACGGACGGGTGTTTGGACTGTTCATTCTTTGGCTTTGTGTTTGTTTGCTGGGCCGATGGGATTGCTTTCTCATATTCTAACTGCTTGGATTACTGACAAGTTTTTCCCGAGTTCTGATGTGGTGGAAACTGCTAGTCCTTCGGTTTAAGCAGAGGGTTTTCAATAGTTTGGATGTTAATCATCCATTTCTTGATGCAGGTTTTAGTGGTGAGGATTTAAGTTGAGATTTATGGATGCGGACTGAAGTCCTCACTACGAACCTGGAAGAAGGACTGAAGTCCTGACTACGAACCTGCTAGAGGTAGGACTAAGCGGGCGACAATTAAGTTATTTTCTAAGATTTCTAAGGAAAAGTCTCCCCCCATTAAACGTACCGCTCGCTGACAAATTAAGAGATTTTGCCCGATCAACCTATTTGACGTAACGGCCAATATATCGCCGTGAAAACCGCCGTTGAAGCCGGCAAGTAACTGTCGATCGCACTCGCCACTATCAATCACAGATAATTCTAGCCATTCTTCCCCCAAAAGTTGAGAGCGAATCTCAATCTTATCGCCAGCTCCAGAACGCCTGCAAGCCATCGCCAGCAACTCGCACAGGATCAAATCCAGCTTGATGCTATCTCCGCGAACTCCCAAAGTCTTACCCGCAGGCAGCGACACAGCGGTCTCTCTGTTCACTTCCAGCAAGATTCCCGACTGTTTGACCAGGGGGGCCGTGCGATCGAGCGATCGCCTCAGCCAAGCGCTCACAGGAACCGCATCTTGTCCGAATTGCGGCCGCCACTGTTCCTGTTTCAGCACCAAATGAATTGACCCCAAAGCATTGCCAATTTGCCGCAAAACCTGTTGGTAGCGCAAGGTTTTCAGAGCATCCTTTTGTTCCTTCGCCGACTGCAAAATCGACTGGCTCAACTCTCCCAACTCCTTGAGGCCCGCTGCCACAGTCCGGTAAAAATCCTCGAAACGGCGCTGCTTGTACCAGTTGAGCATCTCCAGATCCAATCGCTGCGACTCCTGCGCCGATTGCACTGCCACATACCTGCGCCGCCAAGCCAACTGAGATGCCATCGAACTCAGCAAATTCACCGACAACTCCGACCACTGGCGGCCCGGAGCGTCCGCCACCACCACAATGCCCAAGGGAGCGTGTTCTGGGGCACTCCGCAGCGCCACTGTCATAATTTCGCCAATTCCTGGACTCCGCAGCCACCGCTTTGTCGCCAGCAGCACTTGGCTCATACTCTGTTGCAGCACGCCTCCTGCCGCCAGGGTTTGTTGGATCAAAGCGTCTGTTTGGACAGGAATCAGCGCCTCGGGATTCAGGGCAAATACGGGATTGGCAGCTACTGCGGCGGAGATTGAAGCTGCCTCGTGGCCGGGATTCCAAGTAATTACTGCCACTAAAGGACAGGCAATTGTCTGGGAAACGTGTTCGGCAAAATGACGATCGAGCTTTTGCAGCGGCAACTCTGGGAACATATTCGGCGAAGCAACAGATTTCTGTTGTGGAGATTGCGGCTCGCCCGAATGCTGCAACAGCGCCAAACCCGATTTGATCGATCGCTCAAATTCCTGATATTTGTCAATTTCCGAACTCTGCTGCCAGGAGTGCAGAATCAATCCTAACTGTTGGCTGACTACTCGAACTAATTCTCGCTCCGATCGCCTCCAAGTGCGAGTTGCGCTGTGCCCGACAACCAGCAAACCCTCGATCGATTTTCGATTTTCGATTTTCGATTTTCGACTGGGGTTTTCTCCCTCGGACTGTTTTGTGCGAGTGCTCGATGCCAAAAGCGATCGCACCCCCGCTTCCGCCAGCACTTCCCGCCAAGCGCCCAACCGCCCGTCTTCCTCCCAATTTTCGATCGCCAGAGGTTCCGCGCTTTCTTGCAGCAGCCCCACATCAGCCACATCAAGGGCGTTGAGTGGCGACGGTACTTGTCTGCGGTTGCGGGGCAGATTTTGGGAGACAATTTCAAAGCGATTTTGTTCTTCCCTGTACAACAACAGCAAAAAGTATTCGCACTTGAGCCGAGAGCACAACTGCTCCGCCGTATTTTTCAAAGTCGCCTCCCAGTCAGCATCGCTGTAGATGGCGCGAGCTATTCCGGCAGTTAAATCTCGATCGAGCTGTGTTTGCTCAATCCTCTCCTCCATTTCCGACAGAGGAGCCGTCAGAGCCACTAATTGCGCCGCTCCCCGCAGGTACTGTTTTTCATTGTCTTGCCAAATCCGCGGCTCGCCAGCTTCCACTGCCAAAAATCCCAACAATTCCCCTTCCAAAACAATCGGCGCCGCCAACAGAGAGCGAGCGCGAATTTGCTGCATCAACCGCCCCGTCAGCTCAGTTTTCAGAGAACTGTGAGATTCACCGATCCAAACTATTTGTTGGGCCGCTAAAGCCTGATAAAATTCGCCCAAGTCTTGCACAGTAATGCCCGAAGCCGGTCGGATCTGGCCCAAACCAGGAGCAATTTGGCGGTTGCTAACTCGGCGCCAAAAATAGCGCCGCTCTCGCTCGAACCAATAAACATTAGTGCGCGTCGGCTCAATAAATTCATGGGCTTGTTCGACTACCGCTTGCAAATATTGGTCGAGCGATCGCAATTCCCGCAACTGCGAAATCAGTGCTAACAGAGACTCATCCGGGCGTTTGACCTGTTGTCGCTGCCAATCTTTTTCTATTTGATAAAGAGCAGTTGCCAGTGCTCCAAATACGATCGCCAACTGCGTTTTTTCTGCCGAATTTGGCGCAGAACCCCACACGTCTGTCCCCAGCAGAATCACACCGTAGCAGCGGTCTTTGTAGCGCAACGGAAACAGAGTCGTGCCTTGAATATTGTAAGTTTGAGCCGCTTTGCGCCATTCTCCGGCCCTGTTTTCCGATCGCAAATCCGGGACTCCCACGGGCCGGAGCTGAATCACCACTTGTTCCAGCAAATCCCCGGGAGTCAGGGAAAACCGCTGTTTGAGAAAAGACAAGTCGCCATTAGGAGTCATGCCGCCTTTCCCTAACAATCGGTGCGCCTGTCGATCGTACAACCCGATCCAAATCAACCGCCAGTCAAATTCCGCTTGCAAATAACCGAGTGCCGTCTCCAGCAGCACTTCCACATTCTCCTCTTCTCGGAGAGTCTGGAGCACGCGCTCCAGCCCCGCGATTTGTTCGTCTAAATCCTTCGCTCTTTGCTCCTGCCCCATGTCCCAGATTCCCCACACCTTTGTCCAATTTCAACTTACAAACTTAAAAATTTCAAAATTTAAAATGGAAAAGAATCAACCTATAATATAGTCGTCTAAATTATGCTTCAATCTAAAATGTCGATCCGGTCGATCGCAGTAAAAGTAAAAATCTCACCTTCCCAGGGGAGTAGCTCATTTTTATAAAAAGCATTTTATTGTATATATATAGTGCTGTCCCGGCTCGCTTGGTTATAACCGCAAGCGAGCGGGGACAGCACTATCAAGGCAAAACTGAGATACTCCCCCTTTCCAGTCTCCTGCTGACTATTTTTATTTCCCTTCTGATTTCTCATTTGTCAATAGCCCCAGGACAAGTCATTGGATATTTATCAATTAGGTGTGCGCCCGCTGTTGTTTTCAGTATTGAAAACCGATGCCGAGTGGCTGCACAACCGCACTCTTCAAGTTCTAGAAATAGCAGCCCGAACCCAGTCTAATCCTGCCACCAGTCAAATGCTCTCTCGATTGCAGAAATCTTTGGGAGTCCAAGATTCTCGCCTCGAACAATCGAAGTGGGGACTGAGCTTTAAAAATCCTGTCGGCTTAGCCGCAGGATTTGATAAAAATGGCGTAGCTGCGGACATTTGGGCAAATTTTGGCTTTGGCTTTGCCGAACTCGGTACAGTCACCTCCCAAGCGCAGCCGGGAAATCCCCAACCTCGGTTGTTTCGCTTGTCTGCTGACAGTGCAGCCCTCAACCGCATGGGATTTAACAATCAAGGAGCCGCGGCAATGGCAGCCCGGTTTCAGGAAGCACAGAAAAAGTTAAAATTAGACGGCTCGCGCCCCATGCCTGAGCCTCCTTTCCCCTTGGGCATCAATCTTGGTAAATCTAAGGTAACACCGTTAGAGCTGGCCGCAGCCGATTATTTGGAGAGTTTTAAGCTGCTCAAAGATTGGGGCGACTATTTTGTAGTCAACGTTTCCTCTCCCAATACGCCTGGATTGCGATCGCTCCAAGATGCTGCTGGGCTTAGCACAATTTTGGAAACTTTGCAACAAGAAAATCGGGGAATCAAGCCAATTTTAGTCAAGATTGCGCCGGATTTGGAACCAGAGGCGATCGCATCCATCCTCGACTTAGCAAAAACCTACCAACTAGCAGGAATTATCGCCACCAACACCACGATCCGCCGCGACGGATTGAAAACCCAAATCTTGCCAGAAACAGGCAAACCCATCGCCGAAGAAGCGGGCGGAATTAGCGGAATACCAGTGCAAGTGCGATCGACAGAAGTAATCAGATTTATCTGGCAATATACCAAAGGCGAATTACCAATAATTGGAGTAGGTGGCATTTTCACCGCCGAAGATGCTTGGGAAAAAATTGCCGCCGGTGCGAGTTTAATTCAAGTTTACACAGGTTGGGTTTACGAAGGGCCTTGGATGGTACGCCGAATTTTGGCAGGCTTGCTGCAAAAGTTAGAAGAAAAAGGATTTAATTCAATTTCAGAGGCCGTTGGTTCGGAAAATATTAAATAGTCGAACATTTTTCAAGGTACGTAGTTGCGCTTCAGCGCTCTTTCATAGATATAAAGAAAGAGCGCTGAAGCGCAACTACATACCTGGATCTGAGTACAGCACTTAAAAAAAATGCTTACATAATAATCTGACACCAAAATAGCAGCTTATCCAAGCACTTTTTCAAGAGTAATAAAATAAAAGTTATGAGCGCTGCGTTCAAGATTTTAGCCCTTAAAAATAGGACTAAAGTCCTCACTACAAACGGGGTTGTTTATCAAGAACAGCAAATTATTTAAGTTCAAGAGTTGTCAGTTTTGAGTCAAACAAAATTGCCAACGCAACTCACAACTCAGAACTCGCCAGTTGCGGTAGCGCTCCCTAAATTACTTGCGTTTAGAAAATTCTGAAATCTTCCAATCTATGCTCGCCATCAAGAAACGTTCTAGAGCTTTTAAATTGTCTTGTTGGATATTTTGAATAAGTTGAAACGCATTTTCAGACTGAACATTTGCCGAAAATTCGTCAGCGGTTGCTGGTGCTTTTTGCGATTGGGCTGGTTCAGAAGACGCCTCAAATCTGATTTGTGGGTGCTGATTTTCTTTTTCAGTCATTTCTGAGTCACCTCCTTGAGTGATTAGATACATAACCATGACTACAAATACAACTTATCTGTATCCGGGATTTGGGAAGTAAATTTTTCAGTCCCCGAGAATCGCAGTTACCAAGAGACTTGAAAGTTTTGAGTTCAGTTATCAGATATCTTCAACAGCACTTATGCACTTTCCCTCAGAAACCCATTCTTTTTGGGTAAGTCCTGTTGAATTAATACCTCGTATTTTCCGATAAAATAACCGCGATCCGGTTTTGAGTGAGGAATGCGAGTCCTCCATACAAACTAATTTCATTGCGCTCGTGACCGCAGGCACGATATTACCAGACAGAATTGGTTGAAAGCCCGCCCGCCCGGGAGAAATTAAAATCACGCTATTCATTACTCCAATCCTCTTCCTTCTAGGTAGAGGTCGCTCTTAAACTGTCAACTGTCAACTGTCAACTGTCAACTGTTGAAGCATTCCTAACTCACACACTGCCAGTGATGCACATCACTGAATTGTTATATTTACTTAACAGTAATATTTCCGAAATTCTGATATGGTTAAAGCTTAACAATTAATTTGACTGCGATCGCTCTCAAGCTGAAAGCAAGGGTCTGGAAAATATTAAGAAACTGAAGGTGTAGAGCCGATGGCGATTTATGTTGATACAGCAATTGTAGCGGAAGCCATACGGGCGAGCAAGTTCGGGTGGATAGCGGGAATTACTACTAATCCCACACTTTTGGCAAAAAGCGAGCTATCTCCTGAAGAGACACTAAAACAACTGGCACAACTGATTTCCGGGGAAGTCTATTATCAGCTAACAGCATCTGATTTTGATGGCATGGTAGTAGAAGGAAAGGCAGCTTTTGGATTAATTGGACAACAGACAGTTTTGAAAGTTCCAGCAACGGCGGCGGGCTTCCAAGCAGTAGCCCATTTGTCGCCGGAAATTCCTTGTGCAGTGACGGCTATTTACAGTGCAGCCCAGGCCGTTGTTGCCACAGAAGCCGGCGCCAAATATGCGATCGCCTACGTGAATCGTGCCACCCGATTGTTGGGAGATGGTTTTGCCTTAGTGCGGGATATGGCAAATGTTTTAAAGAGAACGAATACAGAGATTTTGGCAGCCAGTATTAAGTCGCCGGAAGAAGCGGTGAAGACTTTATTAGCGGGCGCGCATCATTTGACATTGCCTTTGGATGTGTTGCAAGCAATGGCCGTTCACGAATTGTCGCAGCAAACAGTTGATGAATTTGCCAAAAACGGGCGAGGAATTAGTTATTAGCTCATGTAGATAAAGGGCAAATCCAAACTTGTACTTTTAAATGTGAGGGCTTATGACAATTACTCGCGTTTCTGTAGACTCAGCAGGCAATCAAGCGAACAATGACTCCTACAGCCCCTCCATCTCAGCCAATGGTCGGTTTGTGGCGTTTACTTCTGCTGCCTCCAACCTCGTGCCGGGGGATACTAACAATAACAACAACATCTTCGTGCGGGACACGCTCACCAATACCACCACCAACGTCTCTGTAGACTCAGCAGGCAATCAGGGGAACCGTAACTCCCGCCGCCCCTCCATCTCAGCCGACGGGCGGTTTGTGACGTTTTCTTCTGCTGCCTCCAACCTCGTGCCGGGGGATACTAACAATACAGACGACATCTTCGTGCGGGACACGCTCACCAATACCACCACCCGCGTGTCAGTAGACTCAGCAGGCAATCAGGCGAACGATGCCTCCGGCCGCCCCTCCATCTCAGCCGACGGGCGGTTTGTGGCGTTTTATTCTGATGCCTCCAACCTCGTGCCGGGGGATACTAACAGTAGCGGAGACATCTTTGTGCGGGACACGCTCACCAATACCACCACCCGCGTCTCTGTAGACTCAGCAGGCAATCAGCAGTATGGTAGTAGGAGCTTCTTCAACTTCCCCTCCATCTCAGCCGACGGACGGTTTGTGGCGTTTGATTCTAGTGCCTCCAACCTCGTGCCGGGGGATACCAACGGTTACACAGACATCTTTGTGCGGGACAGGCTCACCAATACCACCACCCGCGTCTCTGTAGACTCAGCAGGCAATCAGGGGAACAGTGTCTCCCAAACCCCCTCCATCTCACCCGACGGGAGGTTTGTGGCGTTTGAGTCTTTTACCTCCAACCTCGTGCCGGGGGATACTAACAGTAGCGGAGACATCTTCGTGCGGGACACGCTCACCAATACCACCACCCGCGTCTCTGTAGATTCAGCAGGCAATCAGAGGAACTTTCGCTCCGACAACCCCTCCACCTCAGCCGACGGGCGGTTTGTGGCGTTTGAATCTGGTGTCTTCAACATAGTGGGTACCAAGACCTTCGACATCTTCGTGCGGGACACGCTCACCAATACCACCACCAACGTCTCTTTTGACTCAGCAGGCTATCCGGAGGAGGGAGGTAATCCCTCCATCTCAGCCGACGGGCGGTTTGTGGCGTTTTATGCATCTCCCTCCAACGTAGTGCCGGGGGATACTAACAATACAGACGACATTTTTGTTGCTGACACCAGCAGCACTCCAAACGTCATCAACGGCACTCTCGGCAACGACAACCTGACTGGCACAAGTGGCAACGATATCATCAACGGTTTGGAAGGTGATGACGTGCTGACCGGTTTGCGGGCTAATGATGTCTTAAATGGCGGCGACGGCAACGATATCCTGTCTGGCGGCAAAGGTTTTGACACCCTCAACGGCGGTTTGGGCAACGATAATCTCGTCGGCGGCTTGGGCAACGATGTATTTGTTTTAGGTACGGGGTTGGGAATTGATACCATCTCTGATTTTGCCAACGGCCAAGATACCATTCAATTAATTAATGGTTTGACCTTCGGACAACTATCAATTTCTGCTGGAATGAACGGCACATTAATTGGAGTAGCCAGCAGCGGTGAAGTTTTAGCATTTTTGACAGGCGTTCCTCCCAATTTCATCGGCACTGAAGATTTCTTCTCTGTTTAAAGATAGGGGAAAAGCTGAAAATACCCTTCAATTATATGATGGTTAATTCACCAGAGATGATATAATTGCTACTTGATTATTAGTTATTTGCACTCTTCTAATCACAAATAACTAATAACCAATAACTAATAACCAATAACAACTGACTAAGGCATTCGCCAAATCTTAATCGTGCGATCGGGACTGCCGCTCACCAAAGTCTTGCTATCTCTGGCAACAGCCACAGAATTCACAAACTGGCCGTGACCAGAAAGAGTGTTTCTTTCTTTCCCCGTCTTCAAATCCCACACTATAATATCTCCGCCCCCGCTGATCAAAGTGCGACTATCGGGACTAAAAGCGATCGTCCTCACCCAGCTCGAATGGCCTTTAAAAGTGCGAGTGCGCTTCCCGTCTTGCACGTTCGACAGACGGATCGTATTGTCGCTGCTAGCGCTAGCCACAACTTGACCGTTCGGGCTAAAAGCCACAGCATTAACCGCGCCCCCGTGGCCAGTGATAATTCTTCTGACTTCTCCGGTGTCAAGATTCCACAAACGCACAGTCTTGTCCTCACTGCCACTAGCGAGAGTTTGACCGTCCCGGCTCAAAGCGATCGCGTTTACTCCTCCGGTGTGACCGGTCAAAGTCAGCAACCTGCTGCCGGTTCTGACATTCCACAAGCGAACAGTTTTGTCATCGCTCCCGCTAGCCAGATTTTGACCGTCGCTGCTGAAGGCGATCGCGTTGACAGGGGCTTTGTGAGCAGGAATTGTCCGCACCCGCCGCCCCGTCTTCAAATCCCACAAAATCACATTATTGTCATTGCCGCCGCTGGCCAAAGTCGAATTGTCCGGGCTCACCGCTAGCGTGCTAACCGATTTTTTAGAATGCACCGGATTCAGAGTCCGCACCAGGCGTCCCGTCTTCAGATTCCAAATTCTAATCGTCCCAAAGCTGGCGCTGACCAAAGTTTGACCGTCCGGCGACAGGGCGATCGCATTTACACTTCCGACATTATCCAAACTTCTTTGCAAAAACTGACTGCTAGGCAAACTAGAAAGCAGCCACAACGGATTTGCCGGAAACACCCCGTAACGCATCGAACCATAAATTTGAGACGCGCCAATACCCAGCATCAAAACAGCAGCGCCCGCCACCAACTTCTTTTTCCAATCTAAAACCTCTTGCTCCGACTGGTTCAAGCCACCAGAATTCAGAGGTTTGAGGCGGTTGATGGAAGTCTGCTTCGTCGCCCCAGACACCCCGGAAGTTCCGCGAATTTTAGTTTGTCCCGTCGTCGGCAACTGAGTTGGTAACTGAGTTTCCGCACCGTCAAGATTAATTTCCTCCAAGCACTGCAAAACCATCTGCGGACTTTGAGGTCGATTTCCGGGAAAAGGCGCCATCAGGTAATCGATGACATTAGCCAAGGGGTCGGAAACCTGAGGAGCTCCTTTGCGCCACATTAATCTGCCCGTGCGGGGGTTCTCTGGGAACGCAGTCGGTGGCTTCCCAGTCAACAAATAAACAAAAGTGCGCCCCAGAGCAAAAAAATCCGACTGCGGAACAGCCTTGCCATTAGTTTGTTCGGGCGGGGTATAGCCAGGGGAAACAATACCAGTGACATTTTGCCCCTGGCCCACCTTAGCGAAATAAGTCGCCGACACTTCCCGAGCAGTCCCGAAGTCAATCAGCACTAGCTGCCCGTTCGGCTTGCACATAATATTGTGCGGCTTGATATCCCGATGAAAATAGTTGAGTCGGTGAACTTGGTCTAAAATTTCCGACAGTTGTTTGAGCCAGTTCAGAGCTTGTTCTTGACTGATCGGGCGGCCCCGATGTTTCAGCCAGTCTTGCAAATTGGCCCCAGCAATTTTCTCCATCACCAGACAGTGAAAAGACTCTGTGCTGTGAGCTGGCGAAAATGTAAAATAACCGTCGCGATCGACCTTTGGAATACCTGGATGTCTCAGCCTGACCAATACGTCGGCTTCTTGCTTAAACAGTTCTACAGCTTTGGGATGTTCTTTCAGCAGGACTTTGAGCACTCTTCGGGCGCCGTTGTCGTCCACTTCAAATGTTCTGCCAAAGCCACCGCCTCCGAGAGGCGCGACTAGCCGATATCTACCTTGCAACAAAAGTTCAGACCCGCAGTGGATGCACGCGGATTTACCAGAGTTGGCTGGATCGGAGGGATTCGGGCATTTGGGATTGAGGCAATAACTCACGAAGCCACATAACCCTGATTGAGGTTGCTGCTACACAAAACTTAGCTAAACTTTCTCAAAAAAACAATTCTAGCGGTCGCTATTAGCCATGAGTCACCCACTATTTTCAGCCAATTTAACGAGTTGTGGACTTCCTTCTCGACCTTAACAGGCTGGCTAGTACAGACATAACTGCGGTTTACAAACCGGATAATTGAGCCTTGGTTTTCGGCATTGCAGATATCATAGCCTTTCTAGACTTATCTTGTCCAGCGAGCTTTAACTAAGTTTAGATAACTATTTCGCCCTGTAAGTTAACCTCTATCAAGTTTTACTTTGGCACTCTCAGCACTCTTGGTGACTGAGATTCTTGGTTCAACGAAGTCACTTGCTTGCGACTGGATTACTCCAGGTCAAGTAAAAGTGTCTTCTCCTGAAGCGTAAATTCCGGTATGCCCTACCGTACTCGATCGTCTCGATCTAGTCAGGTTTTCGTTCAAATACGAGTTTTCCTAGACGGCAACACCGATCGGTGTGACTGCGTACTCAACAATCCAGTTAAGTTTTTACGTTGTCTAGTTATACTCAATTTTCAACCTGTGACGATCGTATCACACCCAGTACAAGACTGATGAGCACTCTTGATTTAAATCCTTCGCGTCGCTAATGTCAAGCGGAGTGAACTCTAGCTCGTTTTCCGCTTTCCATTGTACGATCGCTCCGGAGCACTCTGGAAGGAAGAAATAAAAGAGAGGGAGAAAGGGGGAGAGGGGGAGAGGGGGAGAGGGGGAGATGGGGAGAGTGGGGGACAAACATCTGCCTAATGCCTTTTCCATCTTCCTTCCTTCTGCTTTCTTCCCTCTTCCCGATGACGGCATAACTGATGGGTAATCGGGAATTCTATCCGTTACATCCGTTAAATCCCGCACATTGCGAGTATAACTGATGGGTAATCGGGAATTCTATCCGTTACATCCGTTAAATCCCGCACATTGCGAGTAAGGCCGAACTTCCTTCTGCTTTCTTCCCTAGGACTTCCCTCTTCCCGATGACGGCATAACTGATGGGTAATCGGGAATTCTATCCGTTACATGAGTTAAATCCCGCACATTTCTCGTTGCCGAACTTCCGACTTCACGCTTGACTTCTTTACCCTTTTAAACGAGTCCTTCGATTACGGGATGGAAGAAAAACGCCAGCGCCAAAACCGCATAAGCAGCCAACAGCAAAGTACCTTCGAGCCAGTTAGACTTGCCATCAGAACTGATAGAATTCGCAATCAGCACCGACACCGTAACTGCTACAAGTTCAAACGGATTGAAGTTCAAGTCCATCGGTTGGCCCACGATAAAACCCACCAAAACCAACAGCGGGGCAACAAACAAAGCAATTTGCAAACTCGAACCCATAGCCACAGAAACCGACAAATCCATTTTATTTTTCATCGCCACCGTCACCGCCGTCGTGTGTTCGGCAGCATTGCCAATAATCGGCACTAAAATCACCCCGGTAAACAGTGATGTCAGCCCCAAACGCGCCGTCGCTTCTTCTAGACTACTAACCAGGAGTTCTGACTCGATCGCCACCATCAGCGTACAAGCCAACAGTACCGAAATCCACAACGGTAGATTCACCTTGTGGTCGGGACTGTCTGGTGCTAAGTTACTTTCGGCTAATTCTTCGAGACCTTCGACTTCTGCCACCCCTACATCGTAAAGATAACTGTGGGTTTTCATCGAAAACAGCAGAGTCAGCACGTAGACAATAATCAGGACTATCGCAACAGCGCTAGAGAGATTTTGCATAGTTTCCGGGGCGATGCCGATAGAAGTGACATTAACAGCCGTCGGCACCAAAATGGCAATCACAGCTAAGTTCATCGCGGAAGCATTCAACCGCGCGACTGTGGGCTGAAATTCTTGTTCTTTGTAGCGCAAGCCGCCTAGCAGCATTGCAAATCCCATCACCAGCAGTAAGTTGCTGATAATTGAACCGGTGATGCTGGCCTTAACAACATCTATTAGTCCGGCGTTGAGGGCGACGATGCCGATAATCAATTCCGTGGCATTTCCGAAGGTAGCATTCAGCAAACCCCCCAAGTTGGCGCCGAGGACAACGGCGATTTCTTCGGTGGCCGTACCCATCCAGGCTGCTAAAGGGATGATGGCTAGGGCGGAGGTGATGAAGATTGTGGAGGATTCCCAGCCGAGAAAGTGTCCGGCGATCGAAACTGGGATAAATAGCAGCAGGCTGGAAATTATGTTGGTTGTGTTTAGCATTTAAATTCTGAAAAGCTCCCAACCGTCAATCATAGCCTGCCAGCAAGTTTAGCCAAGGGGAGGGGGAAAGGAATTGGATGCTGGTTTAAGGCTATTGGCGATCGCACTTACTCACTTTTTTTGGTCAGAAGTTGGCGAAGATACTTAATAAAATTGAAAAGGTCGATCGATAATTTGAAAATGACTCAGCCGAGAACTAAGCTGCTACACAGATAAATTGCCTGTTCTGAAGATGAGAGAGTGCGCGAGTATCAAGATATCTGACAGTTCGTGGCGGGAGCTAAAATTCGATGCCAGAATTAGAGTGTCAACGAACAACCAACAGCTATATCGTTCCAGGAGTTTTGTCAACATGAATTCACCTGACATGACACGAGATATTGCTTCAGAAGATTTGTCGATCGCCAATCCGGCTGCTTATCCCGAAGTTACGCAACAGCTATCGGAAAACGTAATTTTCACAACCGTCGATGACCTTTACAACTGGGCAAAAATGTCCAGCCTGTATCCGCTGATGTTTGGCACTGCTTGCTGCTTCATTGAGTTTAGCGCCATGCTCGCTTCCCGCTTCGATTTGGATCGATTAGGTGTATTTCCCCGGATGTCTCCCCGACAGGCAGATTTGATGATTACCGCCGGCACGATTACCATGAAGTACGCTCCTGTGTTGGTGCGGCTGTACGAACAAATGCCCGAACCCAAATACGTGATTGCAATGGGCGCTTGCACGATTACGGGCGGAATGTTTAGTGCAGATTCTCCGACTGTTGTGCGCGGTGTGGACAAGCTAATTCCGGTGGATGTTTATTTACCTGGATGTCCGCCGCGGCCGGAAGCGATTATGGATGCGATCGTCAAACTCCGCAAGAAAATTGCCAACGACAGCTTGCAAGAAAGGCAAAAGACGGAACCAACCCACCGCTATTACACCCGCCCTCACCGGATGAACGTTGTGCAGCTAATTCACGACGGAAAATACCTGGAAACCCATCAGGTGCCGCCTGAACTTGTCGCATCGGGATTGCCTGTTGTACGGGAGTTGGAATCGATTCGGGCGATCGAAGCTTGACGATGATTGAAATCAACTAGCACAGGAGACTGCACCATTCCGCTTTTTTGTCCTCCCTCAACTGAAATGAACGCGATTTCACCAAGAGCCAGGTTGTTGGGGAGGATAGAAAGATGGTGTCATTTAACCATGCTCGTTTAGGTATGGTAGATGAAGTGGCAATGAAATTCATAATTTGCTACTTCGTCCCTGTACGAATCATCTTGAAACCATACACATAAATATCAGGAAACCCATAACGGGTTTCTTTCTGCCGCCATTTAGCCAGACCAATTTCAGTTAAAAAACTGGCAAATTCATCAAAGTCAGGATATATTTCCCGTACACTTTTCTGCCATGCGTTCTCAAGGTCTTGTCTGGTAGGTAAAGCTGGAACACCTTCTAGAGCTTCAAAAAATTGGCATAACTCAGGATATTCTTGTTTAATGGCATCACAACGTTCCTCTGATGCTTTTTCTAAACCAATCTCCAGAGATGTTGGTCGCAGTAAACGATCGGTTGGAGCCTTAACTGATGTTTGTCCTTTGTAAGTTAACTCCTGCTCTTTTGCTCCATCAAGCAAGGCACTTAAGCTGCGGGGAAAAGCCGTGTTATTTGAGTCTGATAAACGTTCGTAAACCCATCTATAAACATATTTAGCTTTGTCTCCGGTTCTTCGACGAATTCCCCACAATAAGTCTAGGGCGCGGTTTAAGGTTTCTTCATTAGCACTATCAATGTTTTCAACAGGCGAAGAACGATCGACTAAATTTTTAAATTCTGCTGATTGCATGGCTTGGCGAAGAGCTAATCGCAAGAAATCTACCCTTGTCCACTTCAAAAAAAGATCGCGTCCATTGAAGTGACTTTTATTGTCAAAATTTAAACGATTCCAAATGTCTTCTCGGATAAATATTTTAAAGCGAATTGATGTTAATCGACGGGCATCGCAAGCCTGAATAAGTTGAAACAAACCACTTAAAGCTTGCTGTCTCACTCCATCTTTTTCGGGGAAGTCTTCATCTAAATCATCATATAAAAGCCAAAGTGTTTGATTTTTATCCCGTTGCTGTTCGTTCAGAATGTCTAAGACATCCGACAAAACAAGTCTCAACTGCGAATCAGTTGATAATTGAATTAAGGCGAGCGTATGTTCAGACTGCCAGTTTTCTCCCGGCAGTCCCTTCAAAATGTTGCGTATACTTTCAAATTTAGGTTTTTGACTCCCTTTATCTGGCAGTTTTAAATAACTTGCTTGATAAACTCGAAATATCAGGTAGGCTCGCCAAAATGCCTCCCAAGTTCCCTCATTATCTTTTAGACTTTGATTGATAATTTGAAATTCATTGCGTGTTGGGCGACTGTTCTGGAATCCACCATGACCCGAGAGGAAAAATACAGAATCTAATCGATCGCGAGCTAGCTGTCTAGCCTTAGATTCATGCTTTAATAAAAGCAAGTAAAGTGCTGTCTTGCCAGTTCCTTTTCTGCCTCTGATTAGGCAAGTTGTCTCATCTAAGAATTTTTCAAAATTAGCAGTCTTCTGAAATAAAGCGAGAAGGTTTGACGTAGGATCGGCAGCATTTAAGGCTGGAAATTGAAGGCTTTCAATAATTTTCCAGCGTTGTTCGGTATCTGTTGCAGCTAGAATTTCCTGTGAGCGAATTTGATTAGTTTCTTCATCAATTAAGTTAGCAATTCGATTGTAGTAATCCAACAATCCTGTTACAGGATGACGATCTGCTAGAGCAATTGAGGGAAGGTAAGGTACTATTAATGGTTCTGCTATTTCAGATTGATACTCATCTAAGTCATCACCATTTTCATTTGGTTCATCTCGATCTATTTCGCGCTCAATGACTTTGCGTAAAAGCTGCCAAATTTCTGTAACTTTAGTCGTTCCAGTATCACTGATATCAGGAACAGGTGAAAATACAAAATTAATTGACAGCTTGCCAAAAGAATTGAGTGATTTTAAAAGAAGATCAATTCCTTGCCGATTTTGTTCGTTGGGAAACAAAAATATAATTGCCTCATCAGCAGCCTGGAGTAGAGATAAAGCACCCCATTCATTGATTCCAGTACGTGAATCCACCAAGATCACATCTGGTTTTAGCTGTTCTTTAATTTCACGACTAAAAATAGACCAGAGGGTTTCACCATTATCCAGAATAGTAGTTGCTCGCAGATCATCAACTTTAGCAATGTAGTCAAGACTTAAATAACCAGCAGGAACAATAAAGAGTCTTCCTGTTGCATCAGGTATTGTAACTTCACCAAATATCTTAGTGATTAAAATATTGGGTTCTAACTCTTCAGGCAAATAGGAGCGCTCATAAAAATAATCGACAATACCAAATTCAGGTAGTGGGTTTAAACTAAAAGCTGTACTTAAACCAGGCGCTTCTAAATCTAAGTCAACAGCCACAACTTTTCGACCGCGCATAGCTAAAATCCAAGCCACATGGGTTAAGGCAGTTGTTCGCCCCACTCCTCCTTTAAAGGAATAGAATGTAATGGTTCGAGGAATGCGGGGTTCAGGTTGAGAAAGTTGGGATTGATTTTGTGGATTTGCAGCCCACAAAGCTAAATCTTGCCAAGTTTGCACTGAACTTCCATTTGTAAGCTGTGGGCGTGACAAATTCAGGGAAATTGCTTCGTCTACCGTATATAAAGAAATAAAACCTGGGGATATTTTAAATTTCCTAAGGATGCTATGTACTCGTTCCTTTCGACGCTCGAAACATAAGCCATTAAAGGTATTGCTCACAATCGTCAAATTCAAAAGTCCAGAAGTAGAAATATTGATGTCAGTCCATTCCTGCGGACTCTGCACATAACAGTCTGTCAGCTCCCGTTTAAGTGATATTTGCCAGGTTTCCTGCATCTCTGTATCCTCAAAGTGTAGTAGCTTGCTTCTGTAGCCAACCTATGAGACCCTTATATGCAGACAGCCACTGCTTATAGTCTGGATCGTTAGGTTCACTACCAGAGTAGCGCATATCTATAAAATGTTGATTTTTGGGATTTTCAACTGTGACCAGCCATTTCATTACCTGTGGAAATTTCTGAATCCTATCATGCAGCTTATTATGCCGTCTCAAAGCATCTTGAAAACTATGTCCTGGATTAGTAAGTGTATGACCAGGAGTGTTAGAATCCGTTTTCCATTCTCGCTTGGCATTTTTGGGTAGGGAAGCGAATATCATTGATTTTAGCAGACATTCTATTGTCACACCAGCAAAGTGCATGGCCGCCACTTTTCTGGCAGAGTAACAAAGTATTTCGGTATCCTGATAGCGCTGTAAAAAAGCAGATTTGTAATCTTCCATTTTTGTTCGACGGTTTACTAACAAATGATACTAGCATCGGGAAACTGTGTCAAGTATCAAATCTGTGTCCCCTAAGGGTTTATCTCGCTTTAGTAGATCTGAAGAAGCGCAGCAATACAGCGAACTAAAACAAGAACTCGCCAATAAATACTATGATAATATTCAGGGGTACATGGACGGAAAAGCTGGATTTATTAAAGCAATGGATATGAAGGCTGCCAAGTGGAGAGCATCTGATTAAATCTATGATATTAGAAGTTGCAATTCTTGACATTAAACCTAATAGGACTGCTGAGTTTGAAATTGCTTTCAAAACAGCTTCAGCGATTATCTCTTCTATGCCGGGGTATATCTCGCACGAGCTGCAACGCTGCATAGAAAACACAAATCGTTATATTTTGCTGGTGCGGTGGCAAAGTTTGGAAGACCATACCGTTGGATTTCGAGAATCGCCAGATTATCAAATGTGGCGTTCCTTATTGCATCATTTTTACGACCCATTTCCAACAGTCGAACATTATGAAGTCATTTGGTCATGACTTACGCATTAAGACCAAAGAAACCGGGTTTTTAACATAATATATGATGTTCCCGTGAAATATATTTCTGAAAAAACGGTTTCTAACATCCGCTGCGTCCAGGAGTATTTGCAAAGTTTTAAGTCTAAAGCATGGAGGAAATTTCAAATGATTGATATCGGTTTTACTCACATCGCACTCCCAGTTTCCGATGTTGAGAAAAGTATTGAATTCTACTCGAAGTATGCTGGGATGCAGGTCGTTCACCGCCGGATTGATGCAGCAGCAGGTGTTGCTGTTGTATGGCTTTCTGATGGCACTCGTCCTTTTGTAATTGTGCTGATTCAGACAAACTCTGTACATCCAGTTTTGTCTCCGCTGGCACACCTTGGGGTTGGTTGCAAGAGTAGGGAATATATGGATTCTCTCTGCGATAGTGCACGTCAAGAAGGTGTGCTGGTTGATGAACCAAAAGATTCTGGATATCCGATCGGCTATTGGGCCTTTTTGCGAGACCCGGACGGTCATACTCTGGAACTATCCTACGGGCAAGAAATTGGATTTACGGTGGAGAAAGTTGGCTGAAAATAGGCTGTGCAGGGGCTGAACGGCACTTGCACGGCACGGTGAGGGCGGACGAAAGGAGCCGGGACAGCAGTCGCATATAATTGGAATAGTCCTGAACGGTAAATGTGCCATGCAGCAGCATCAACCGTCAATTGCTCGATCGCCCCGCGAGTATGTGAGTCTGTTTCCCCGCCCACCAAAAATGATGCTCGAATACCCCAACAATCGATAAAAAATAGACTTGAATTGCAAAAATCGGAAAACACCCTGAAATTATCTGCGTTGCATCGTCGGTTGCATCTGTCTGACATCTGCGCTTGAGGGAGCGATCGAAGACTTATGCAATTCAAGTCTATTATTGTATCGAGGCTGTTTCAGCAGTCGGCATCAAGTCGAGGTAAGACATGAAAATCCCCACGCACGCGATCGCATTAATGAGGCTATCTGTTGGCTTCCATAAGTTACTGGTGTCGGGTAAAAGTAACTTTTCACCAAGAAAACTCAACAAAAGATTTTGCGCCGACACAACGCAGCAATTTCGTGCAGCAGCCCCCCTCAGCCAAAGTTTTGCCTGCTGAGGGGTTTCACCCTATTGTTAACTTTCAACAGCACAACCACCATCGATCGCCAAAGATTAAATTTTTCCGGGGAAAACTTGCCATTTAATGAATAAGACTTTAAGATGCAGCAATGTAAATATAAACTCTCAACGAGCAGCCCTGCACGCACTAACCTGAAATGGGTCGAAAGTGCCACAAAGCAGCAACAGCTAACTTTTATAACTCTTTCAACAGCAAAGCATTGGCAGAAAAACTCAGGGATCGACGGTTGGTATATTGCAACGAATGCTTTGCTCGAAATACTACAAATGAATCAAAAATTATCTGCCAAAATTTAGCACCTACAGATGCCTAGCCCAAACGCCTGCTGCGTAAGGTTTAACTTACTGATTAGGCTGGTTTTCATGTCTTTAACTACTTGAGGATTCGATCGCATGGTTTCGATTTCTAAAACTCAGTCCAACGTGCTCTCTGTGTCTGCACCAACCGTAACGACTGCAACCCAAAGCACCGCCGCAACTGCAACTGGAGTGTGCGTGACGATTCACGGTCACTTTTACCAACCCCCCCGAGAAAACCCTTACCTAGACGCGATCGAGCGCCAAGGGAGCGCCTCTCCCTTCCACGACTGGAACGAACGCATTGACAACGAGTGCTACCGCCCGAACGCCTTTGCGCGCATACTCAACGATCGCGGTGAAGTCGCCGGGATCGTCAACAACTACGAATATCTCAGCTTCAACATCGGCCCGACTCTGATGAGCTGGCTGGAACGCTACGATCCCGAAGTTTACCAACGGATTCTGGAAGCCGATCGCAAAAGCTGTCAGCGCCTCAACGGTCACGGCAACGCGATCGCCCAAGTGTACAATCACATCATCATGCCGCTGGCGAACGAGCGAGACAAATACACCCAAATTCGCTGGGGGATCGCAGATTTTCGCTCTAGATTCGATCGCCATCCCGAAGGAATGTGGCTGGCCGAAACCGCCGTAGACTACGCCACCCTGGAAGTTTTGGTGGCTGAAGGCATTCGTTTTATTGTCTTAGCCCCCTCCCAAGCCGAACGCTGCCGCCCGCTAATCGCGCAAAACCAAGAAGGAGAGCAACAAACAGATGGCGAATGGCACGAAGTCGGCGGCGGCCAAATCGATCCGACTCGCCCCTACCGCTGCTATTTGAAGCCGGAAATGCGGTTGATGGCTGACCACCAACTTTCGCCCCTGAGCACTTACCACTTTACTCGCGGACACGGCCAGCAGTCCTCAGCCCCAAATCCTCACACTCCCTACATCGATATCTTTTTCTACGACGGCCCGATCTCGCGGGATATGGGCTTCAATGACGTTCTCAGCAGCAGCCACCACTTGGCTGGGCGCTTGGGTCAAGCAGTGCGGGGAGACCACAGACCGGCTCAATTAATCTCCGTGGCCACAGATGGCGAAACTTTCGGCCACCACAAAAACAGTACGGAAAAATGTCTCGCCTACGCTTTCACAGAGGAGTTTCCCCGCCGCGGCTGGACTGTGACGAATTATGCTCATTATTTAGGTCAAAATCCCAGCACTTGGGAAGTGGAACTCAAACCGGTGACGGCTTGGAGTTGTTCTCACGGGGTCGATCGCTGGCAAGATGATTGTGGGTGCGGTGGCGGCGGCGGGTGGCATCTCCTGTGGCGCAAGCCTTTGCGCGATACTTTGAATTGGCTGCGCGATCGACTGATTCCGATTTATGAGGAAGCGGGGCGCAAGCTGTTTTGCGATCCCTGGAAAGCCAGAGATGAATATATTGATGTCATCCGCGATCGATCGCCCGCGAATGTTGACAGTTTCCTCCAACGCCATCAAATTCGCGAACTGGATGCCGCCGAACAGGTAGACGCCCTGCGCCTGCTGGAAATGCAGCGCCACACTTTGTTAATGTTCACTAGCTGCGGCTGGTTTTTTGAAGAAGTCTCTCGCCCCGAAGGCGTGCAAATTTTGCGCTACGCCGCCAGGGCGCTGGAATTGGCGGGGGAAGTTGCTGGTGTTCAGCTAGAACAGGATTTTATCGATCGACTAGCCCTAATACCCAGCAACGTTGACTCTTTCAAAACAGGCGCAGAAGTTTACCGCCAACTGGTGACAACAGCCCAAGTCAGTCTCAAACAAGTCGCCGCCCACTACGCGATTAGTGCTCTGTTTGCCAAATATCCCCGCGAACAGCGAGTTTACTGCTATCAGGCCGAACAGCAAGATTTCCAAATTCAGCGCATGGGTTCGATGACTCTGGCTGTGGGTCAATTGCAGTTAACCTCGGAAATTACCCGGGAAACAGACGTGTTTGTGTTTGCTGCATTCCACCTTGGGGGCTGGGATTTCCACTGCTGCATTCAGCCTTTTGGCAGCCGCCGGTCTTACAATATGCTCAAAGAGCGGTTGTTTGGAGTTCTGCAAGAAGCTTCGGCGGCCCACGCGATTCTGGAAATGGTGCGGTTGTTTGGGGATCAGTCGTTTAGCTTGCGGGATTTGTTCGCAGAGGAACGCCACCGCATCGTCCAGTTGCTGAGTCAAGAAAATTTGACTCGCTTGGATCAACTTTACACTCAGGTTTATCGGGAAAATTACGGGGTGATGATGGCTTTCCATCGCGATGAGTTGCCGGTGCCGGTTGAGTTGCAAGTGGC
Organism: Microcoleus sp. PH2017_24_DOB_U_A; assembly: GCF_020738205.1. Lineage (NCBI taxonomy): Bacteria > Bacillati > Cyanobacteriota > Cyanophyceae > Oscillatoriales > Microcoleaceae > Microcoleus > Microcoleus sp. PH2017_24_DOB_U_A. The sequence goes on along the minus strand of NZ_JAEQCT010000017.1, from coordinate 1,183 downwards.
TGCTGAGGTGGCTTTGGGACACCGCTGTTTGACGGCGGCGAAGGCGCTGGAACTGGAAACCGGAGACGCGGAACCTCTGCTGGCTGACATTGAAGCGATCGCCACTGAAGCCGGTCTCCTCCGCAGTCGGTTGAAGGTTCCTGAAGTTAAGCAAATTTTGGAACGGCTGGTTTGGCGATCGCTAGACACGCTGCTGCAAGCAGGATCGGGCGTAGATGAACGATCGCCTCTGGAGTTAGAAGCCGATATCCGGTACATCGAGCGTTTGATTGCTGTGGGCGATCGGCTGAGTCTGGGTTTGTGTTTGGACAAATCGCAGGAACTGTATTTCGATTCTCTGTACAGTCAAATTGTGCCTCTGTGTTTGGGCTGGCTGCAACGGCAAGCTACTTCGGACGGCGAAAATAAGGTTGACCCGGTTGCTTTAGATATCGTCGGCTCAGACGGTGGCTGGGAGTTGTCTTCGATCCGGCAGTTGCTGGAGTTGGGTCAAACTCTCGCCGTTGATGTTGAGTGTTGGTTGGATCAGTTAAGCCGATCGCTGGTCGATTAGCCTGGATCAATTCCGGCACAGCAGAATCCGCCCGATCGGTTTAAATGCCGATCGGGCGGTGGGGATCGAGCTAGAGTCGATCGGCATTCAGGCTTCCCGGAATCGAAGTACCGACAAACAACCGCCAATTTTCTTTGAGTATTCGCTCTACTTCTGTGGGAAGATGAAAAGACTGTCCCCAAAGCCAACAAGTGTTCTGCACTTGCAGGCTTTGTAGAGTTTTGAAGAAAGAACACTAAATTTTTTAGCTATGAAAATTGGCGATCGCGTTTGCGTTAAAAACTCTGTTGTTGTCTACCACCACCCGGAAAATCGCAGTCAACCAGTTGAGATTAAGGGTATGGAAGGAGAAATCGTGGCGATCGTTCACGAATGGCACGGCAGACCTGTCAGTGCCAATTGGCCGGTGCTAGTTCAGTTTGACAAAAAATTTAGAGCTCACTTCAAAGAAGATGAAGTCGAATTGGTTTCTGCTGAAGCCTAGGTGTAGAATTGTTTTTTTCTGTTAGAACCCCGATTTCTTTAAGAAGTCGGGGTTTGAAACTGTAACTTAATTTATGGACAAAGCTACCCATCCTTGACTATTTGGGTAGCTTTGTCCGCAACTCGGGCGATCGCACGAGACTATTT